>NZ_JADEWJ010000152.1:0-9231 GCF_015207725.1 Synechocystis sp. LEGE 06083 | reverse complement strand
GGGTTTAATGTGGGTGGGGTCAGCTAACCAACCTTCGTAATTGGAAAATTTCGCGCCGTGGAAGTACATTCCACTTAACCAAACAAAGACCACAGCGAGGTGCCCAAAGTGAGCACTGAAGATTTTGCGCGAAACATCTTCTAAATCGCTGGTCTGACTATCAAAATCATGGGCATTGGCATGGAGATTCCAAATCCAGGTGGTGGTTTTGGGACCTCTAGCTAAAGTCCGGTCGAAGTGACCCGGCTTGCCCCACTTCTCGAAGGAAGTTGGTACCGGATTGTTATCAACCGAGACTTTGGCCTTAGCCTCTCTTTCGGGTGGACTAATTGTCATGCAGGGTTCTCCTCGCTCGACAATGAACTATTAAGGGTTTCCTATGCAGAATAGTGTAATAGAGGAAGCGTAAAAAAGGGAATTAGTTTTCGCTTCATAATAACGATGTTAAACCTTGCACAGATAGGCGTTTTCAGCAAACATCACTAGAAGATAATACGGCCTCCCCCCCCCTAGGCAAGACCTGCGTAACAATAATTAAAAATTGCCCCAGCCCTGACCAGTTCTAGCTCCTGGATTTTGCAAAGACTTACAAAAGTCAAGATAAAGTTGAACTTTGTTACAAAAATTTACAGCATTTTCATCAATTTACAACTGATAGCAATGGACACCGTCAAAAATTAGATAGAAATTAATCAATGTTGTTGCTATAACGGCCTTAATTTTAAGAAATGTTAAGAAAAGGATTTTGGCAATGCTCTCCATAGATAAAAATTATGATCGCCCTTGGAACGATGGGGGCGTTTTACAAGTTGGCCCAGAAGCCGAACAGGAAAATCAGTCCGACGGTCTGGCTTGGACTCTGCTGGAATGTTTTGCGGAGGTTAAAAATCCCTGGTTGACTTTGAAAGGAGAAAGGTGGCAGGACGGCCAGGCCAGGAGATTGGATTATTGGCGAGTGGAAAAGGCTGATTCTTTGGTGTTGTTGCCCCAACAGGGCGATCGGCTGCTTTTACCCCATCCTATTTTCCGCCCGGGGATAGGCCGATCTACTTGGGATTTTCCCGGAGGAAGGCTCACGGATATAACTAAGGTGGAACTAACTTTGGCTGAAATTCTCAATCGGGAACTGGATGTCCCCCTGGATGCCATCACTGAAATAGTGCCCCTCAATCCCGGCGGTTGGACCGTTAATAGTTCTTTCTCCAACCAAAAGCTCTATGGCTATTGGATCAGGATCAACGAAGATTTTTCCCCCAACCCCAAGGCGATCGGAGCCGAGTTCCATGTCCCTTCACAACTAGTCGATTTGCTAAAAATTTTGGACTGTTTGCAATGTCGGGCCCTACTGCGGGAATGGCAACAGATTAATCACCGATTTGATGGTTCAGATTAAAAGCCTAAATTTGCCCCAGGAGTAAACTCCCCCCCAGGGCGATCGCCATTTCCTCTAATTACCCAGACTTATCATTTGCTTAAGCAAATGGTTGTTGATCTGGGATTTTATTTAACCTATGATATGGTGTAACAAATAACACTGTTTCTATGCATCTAGCGTCTACCATTGCTGCTTGGCTATGGTCGCGTCTCCTTGGGGCCTAGATAAAATCAGCCATTTCGGCCATCACTTTAATTGTATTAGCTTTTCCCTGTCTAGGTTCTAGACGGTCTTGGGTTCTTCGCACCGAGTAATCCGGAAAATTTTTCGGTGACTCGAACGTTTGGACGGCGAAAGTGGAACCTTGTTAACAAAATTTCCCACAACCCCCATGTTAGAAAGTTTAAGTCGAATTATCTGGCTAGTACCTTGCTACGCTCTCTTAGGTGCCCTCTTAGCAGTCCCTTGGTCACCGGGCTTAACTCGACAAACGGGGCCAAGACCGGCGGGCTATATCAGCACTTTAATGACTTTCACTGCATTTTTGCATAGTCTGCTAGTGCTTATCTATATTTGGCAGCAACCCGCCATCGATCTTTCTTTTCCCTGGCTACAGGCCGCTGACCTAGAGATTAGCTTTGATTTAAAAATATCCACCGTCAACATTGCTGCCTTAGTGGTGATTACTGGCCTTAACTTGGGGGCACAGATTTATGCCATTGGCTACCTAGAAAGGGACTGGGGCTGGGCCAGATTTTTCTCGCTAATGGCTCTATTTGAAGCGGGATTATGCACTTTAGTGTTGTGCAACTCACTGTTTTTCAGCTACGTTGTTCTGGAAATTTTGACCCTAGGGACCTATCTTCTCATTGGCTATTGGTTCAATCAATCCCTAGTGGTGACCGGGGCGAGGGATGCTTTTTTAACTAAACGGGTTGGGGATTTAATTTTATTAATGGGGGTGGTGGCCCTACTACCTCTGGCTGGAAGTTGGAATTATGATGATTTAGCCCAATGGGCTGCCAGTGCAGACTTAAATCCCACCGCCGCTACCCTGCTTTGTCTAGCCTTAATTGCTGGACCTTTGGCTAAATGTGCCCAATTTCCGCTCCATCTCTGGTTGGATGAAGCCATGGAAGGGCCGATTCCCGCCACCATTCTCAGGAATACAGTGGTGGTTTCAACGGGAGCATGGGTTTTGGTAAAAGTACAACCAATTCTGGCTCTTTCCCCTGTGGCTTTAACCTTCATGGTCACTGTCGGTTCCCTAACGGCGATCGGTGCTTCCCTCATCGCCATTGCCCAGATTGATATTAAGCGGTCCCTTTCCTATGTGGTTAGTGCCTATATGGGCTTGGTCTTCATTGCTGTGGGCACAGGGCAAGGAGAAACGGCTCTACAATTGATTTTCACCTACACCTTCGCCATGGCAATTTTGGTCATGTGTGTGGGGGGCATTATTCTTAACAATGTTAGCCAGGACTTGACCCAGTACGGTGGTCTTTGGAGTCGTCGTCCGATTTCTGGTTTGAGTTATCTGGTCGGGATTGCTTCCCTTATTGCCCTACCCCCCTTTGGCACCTTTTGGGCCTGGTTAAAACTGACAGAACATTTAGCAGAGACCAATCCCTTACTAGTGGGAGTTTTGTTAGTTGTCAATCTACTCACCGCCTTCAATGTAACCAGGGAATTTTGTTTAATTTTCGGTGGTGAAGCTAAACCGATGACTACCCGATCGCCAGAGGGTTTGTGGGCCCTGGTGCTGCCCATGGTGGTAACAGTGGGTTTTGCTCTGCATCTGTCCCTCATCTTAAAGCAAGGAAATTTATTGCCGGATTTTGCCGATATCAATTGGGGACTAAGCTCAGTCTTAATTATTTCTAGCTTGCTTGGTGTGGGAAGCTCAGCCTTTATTTACCTCAATCCCAAAATTAGTAAACCGATTAATTTACCCTTGCCCGCACTACAAAACTTTTTTGCCTATGACTTATATACAGACAAATTCTACAAAATCACCATTGTCGCCATCATTGACTCAATTTCTCGTTTGATTAACTGGTTCGACAAAACCTTTGTAGATGGAGTAATTAACTTAATCGGCATCGTAACAATTTTTAGTGGTCAGAGCCTGAAATATAACGTTTCTGGTCAGACGCAATTTTATGTTCTTTCCATCGTTCTAGGCTTGACTTTAATTGGCGCATTTCTCAGTTATTCCCTATTTGGCCAAGCATTTTAAGCCCAAGTCCAAGAAAATCAAAGCTGAACGAGTTCCATCCATTGGCTCTGGTTTGTGTTTGATTTTCCCCCGGCAAGATTTACCTTCATCCAACTGATTTATCACCTCTTTTTGCCATGCTTAGCCTGCTATTAATCCTGCCAGTTATCGGAGCTTTAATTATTGGCTTTTTTCCTGGCAACATACCAGCCAAACAACTGCGGCAAATCACCGAACTATTTGCTGTGTTGACCCTGGTTTGGTCATTGCTAGTGTTGTTTAAGTTTGATGTTACGGACCCCCAGTTTCAATTCCAGGAATATATACCTTGGATTCCCCAGCTTGGTTTAAACTACAGCCTTGCCATTGATGGGTTATCCCTCCCCCTAGTCATTCTTAATAACTTGTTAACGGGAGTGGCGATTTACAGTATTGGGCCCAACGTCAACAGGTCAAGACTTTATTATGGCTTGATTTTGTTAATTAATGCTGGTATTTCCGGTGCCCTACTAGCCCAAAACTTGCTTCTATTTATTGTCTTCTACGAACTGGAATTAATTCCCTTCTACTTGATGATCGCCATTTGGGGTGGGGAAAAGCGGGGTTATGCCTCCATGAAATTTCTGCTCTACACTGCCTTTTCTGGTCTGTTGGTGTTGGCGGCTTTTCTCGGCATGAGTTTGCTAAGTGGTAGCCATTCTTTTGATTACAACCCAGAAATTACCCAAACCTTCACTGAGTCTGCCCAAACCTTTCTGCTGATTCTAATTTTGCTAGGTTTTGGCATCAAAATTCCCCTAGTGCCTCTCCACACTTGGTTACCGGATGCCTACACAGAAGCTTCCCCCGCCACGGCCATTCTATTGGGGGGAATTTTATCCAAACTTGGAACCTACGGCATCATTCGCTTTGGTCTGCAATTATTTCCCCAAACCTGGGCCCAGTTTGCCCCGGTGCTAGCCATCATTGGCACCGTCACTGTACTGTACGGAGCCCTCTCGGCGATCGCCCAAAAAGATATTAAACGGATGGTGGCCTATAGCTCCATTGGCCACATGGGATATATCTTGGTGGCCGCCGCCGCTGGCACGGAATTAAGTGTGTTGGGGGCAGTGGCCCAAATGGTTAGCCACGGCCTGATTTTGGCCTTGTTATTTCACCTGGTTGGTATCGTCGAACGGAAAGCTGGTACCCGCGACCTGGATGTGTTGAATGGCTTGATGAATCCCATTCGGGGTTTGCCCCTCACTAGTGCCCTATTAATTACTGGGGGCATGGCCAGTGCTGGCATTCCTGGTTTGGTGGGGTTTGCAGCGGAATTCATCGTTTTCCAAGGCAGTTTTCCCACCTTTCCCATTCCTACCCTACTCTGCATTCTGGCTTCGGGTTTAACAGCGGTCTATTTTGTCATTCTTTTAAACCGTACCTGCTTTGGCAAGCTTGATAATCAACAGGCTTACTATCCGAAAGTATTAGCCTCGGAAATACTACCGGCCCTGGTATTAACCGCCATTATTTTCTTCCTCGGTGTTCAGCCCAACTATTTAGTGCATTGGACGCAAACCACCACCAATGAAATGATTGCCCAACTACCCCATGGCACTCCCGCTGTTGAGCAATTAGCCCAAGGGGTGACCTCGCCATAACTTTAACGCCGTTGCCATTGTCCGTTGTCTTGAGTGCAGTTTATTTTTCCCTCGTGAACCAGAAATGACTACCCTGACCCAAAACACCATCTTACCCCCCTCCACCCATCCCTTTGCTGACGTTATCCATCGCCTTGAAGCCGGTGGATCCATGTTGCCAGACACCCCAGAAAATTTGATGCAGATCATTGGCATTTACAAAGCCTATGCTGTGCCCATGGATTTTTACTGGCGGGATCTGCTCTACATTGCGGAGCGGGTTTTCCTGAATCCCCTACGTTTCTTTAAATATTTTTTGCCCCAGGAATATTTAGACCTAGCCAACCACTATGCTGGGGAGACTGCCGATCTGAGAATCTGGCGGGGGGAAGCTTCCGCCCATCCTGAGTTGCTGGAATTCATGGAAAAAGGCAACACCACCAAAATGCCCAAACTGTTTCATCACCTCTGGCATGACCGCATCAATATGGAGTTTGCGGAAGCCTGTATGCAAGCAATGCTATGGCATGGCCGAGATATGGGCATGGGCAAATTCGACGCTTACCTAGACAGTGATGAATATAAGGCCAACGCAGATAAAGCGATTCGCGCTTACTTCAAGGGTAATCCGCCTATGTTGGCGTTGTATAAACTTTTCCCTGATTTATTTTTGGAACAGGTTAGAGAACTATCCTACTATTCCAATTTGGGGCTTTTTTGGGAAGTGATGGCGCCAGTATTCTTTGAAATGTCCGACATTTACGATGAGGGTGGATTTAAAGGAGTTCCTGATGCCATGAACTTCTTAGTTAACGGTATTTTTGCCATTGCTGGCCGCCCCATTTATCACCATGTTTATATTGATGGCGAATGTTTAGAAATTATTCCCAAATCTAAAGGTTTTACTTGGCTTTATGAAGCGGCATTACCCTATGTGGAAGCTGTGTTTTACCGCACGGCGCCATTCCGGGGAACCAAATCCTACAATGCCCAGGCCAAACAGGTGCCAGACGAACAAAAGGATTTTCACTACGGTATTTTGTACGCCGATGTTTTCCCCGTTGGTACTGCGGGCATTCCCCCCACGTTGTTAATGGATGATATGTTGCACTTTTTACCGCCCTATTTGGTGGAATATTATCAAAAACATTGCCGGGGCGAAGACGATATGTTGGTGCAACTGGGGATTACCTTCCAGCGCTCAATGTACAATGTTACATCGGCAGTTATCCAGGCTTTACGGACAGCATTGTTATATCCCCTAGATGATCCTAACCCCCGGCATTTAGCTAAAAATCGACAATTTTTTGAAGCTCAAATTGACCGATTTCTCCGTCCTGAGGCCCGCTTAAAAGATATTCAAACTGATCGCTATCGTTAGTTGCCTTCAGTTTAACCTACAGACTGGGTTGAAATAAACTGAAATTTTGTCTTCAATCTCCCCATTTTTGGGAAAATTGTGAATTTTTTCTCCCTAATGGGGAAATTAAAAATTTTCCTCACCCCTGCTCCTGCTAACTGTTCCGTGCTTGCCCAACTAAGCTGAGTAAATCCATGCCTAACATTGTTGAAATTGCCGTGGCCGACGATAGATTTTCCACCTTGGTAACCGCTGTCACTGCGGCCAATTTGGTTGATGTATTGCAAAGCCCTGGGCCCTTTACGGTATTTGCTCCCACTGATGCGGCCTTTGCCAAACTTCCCCCTGGTACCATTACCACCCTAGTACAAAACATTCCCCAATTGGCGCGGATTCTGACCTACCATGTGGTTGCTGGAAAGCTTAACCAAGCCGATTTATGTCGCCTATCAACCGTTGATTCGGTGGAAGGTTCCCCGATCGCCATTGATTGTACGGAGGGATTTGAAGTGAAAAATGCTACGGTAATTATCCCCGATATCGAAGCGGACAACGGCATCATCCATGTGATTGATAATGTCATTCTGATGGGATAGGCATGGTGTCCCATTTGTGCAAAACCTGCGTCCCAGGGGGTAATGGCTTGGTATTCCAACTGCGGAGCCAATGGACTAGGATGGAAAATAGTAATCCCAACGGTAATGCTGTTGGTAGGAGCCATCTGTGAACAATTTTTCCCCCAAATTTGTTACCGTCAACCAATCAGGCCTAGGCTGTGGCTTGACCGTGCTGGCTGTGGCCTTGCTCCTCAGTGCCATTGGTCTGAAATGGGTTGTCAATGGCATTGCTCTATTAATTTTGCTGTTGTTTCTGGCACCCACGGTGGGCTTTTTGGTATTTCGCTGGTGGCTGAAGAGAAAATTGGTAGATGGGGATTGTCCCGTTTGTCAGTACCACTTCACCGGCTTTGATGGTCAACCATGCCGATGCCCGAGTTGTGGGGAAGTTTTGGAGGTAAGCAATGGCCAATTTACCCGTCCCACTCCCCCCGGCACCATTGACGTGCAAGCGGTGGACGTATCAGTTAAAGCCCTGGATGAATCCTGATCTTTATGGGATTCCAAGAGAATTTTCACTGTCGTTCTGACAGCCAATGGGCGATCGCCGGCGGCAGATCCCGTTGCACCTTGCCACTGACATACATACCAATGTGCCCCACAGGAAAGGATTGTACGGTGTAGTCACTGTTTTCGGGCAAATATTCCCCCAGAGCCAGGGAAGAAGCCGGGGCAACCAAATGATCTTTTTCGGCATATAAATTCAAAATGGGCATGGTGAGGTGGTGCAAATCCACCCGGCGATCGCCGATCATTACTTCCCCTTTAATTAACTTATTTTGTTGATAAAAATCCTTGAGGAATTGACGGTAAGTTTCCCCCGCTTGATCGGGACTATCAAAAATCCATTTTTCCATGCGGAGAAAGTTTAATAATTTGGCCTCATCCCCCATAATATTTGGCACATCCAGATACTTTTGATAACCCAATTGCAGGGGCTTGAGCATGAGAAATTCCAAATTAAGATAATCCCCTGGAATGTTGCCCATGGCATCCACCATTAGGTCAATGTCCACTGCTTCCGCCCCCAGGGTACAGCCCCCCCTGGCGTTTAATAAAGTACCGGGTTGCTCAAAGTCCACCGGGGCCACCATCACCACTAAGCTTTTAACTTTCTCAGGAAAAAGGGAAGCATAGCACAAACTAAATGTCCCCCCCTGACAGACCCCTAGGAGGGTGATTTTTTCCTGTTGGGAGCGCTGGCAAATTACATCGACACAGTTGTTTAAATAACCGCATAAATGATCCTCTAGGGTCAACCAACGATCGCCACGGGAAGGATAACCCCAATCAATTAGGTACACATCCAAACCCAGTTTAAGTAGGTTGGCCACCAGGGAACGCCCTTCTTGCAAGTCCACCATGTAGGGGCGATTCACCAAAGCGTAAACAATTAAGACAGGAACAGGCAGGGGATTTTCCACCACCGGTTGGAAGCGGTAAAGAACGACCTTATCTTCCTGGTAAATTGCCTCTTTAGGGGTAAAACCTACTTGAATATCATCTTCATTCAAACCCTGTAAATTTTCCAAGCCGGAGAGGAATTTTTCAGTAAAATCTAACGTTTCATGGAGATTTTCTTCCATGCCCATCTGAGCAAAAAAAGGCAACATAATTTTCAACCAATGAACAATAAAAAAAAGTAAAAACATTAACGGTTAATCAGCTAGCCAAGGGCATTATCCGAACAGACTGTAATTCTTTCTCTGCAATCCTTTGCTAAGATTTGCCGCTTTGAAAGATTTTGCCAGAATTTTTCCTCTAACTTAGCCATAAATATGCTTGGCAAATACCAATTCAATGGAGGAGGTATGGCAGGCTAGATCTTAACCTTGGTCTGATTCCATTTCTCCTAAACGCTTTTTCAAACTTTTAACTTCTTTCCGTAATTGATAAATAGTTTGATGAATTTCATCCACCTCCGAGCGAGTGGGTAAGTTGAGCGTTTTTAACCATGCTTCGAGAATTTCTTGTTGTTGAATCCGATAACGATTCAAGGCATTAATAAATTTGCCCCGTACTTTAAGATTTTCCTC
>NZ_JADEWJ010000151.1:0-9281 GCF_015207725.1 Synechocystis sp. LEGE 06083 | reverse complement strand
TTGGTAGAGCTAGTGAGTTGTCCACAGTTCAACAAATTATTAAACAGCGCCAAATTCACACCATTTGCGAAGAAGGTCGTTGTCCTAATCGGGGGGAATGTTACGCCAACCAAACAGCTACTTTTTTATTAATGGGTCAAATTTGTACCAGAGCCTGCGGTTTTTGTCAGGTGGAAAAGGGCCAGGCTCCCATGACATTGGATCAGGATGAACCGAAAAAAGTAGCAGAAGCGGTGCAATTGTTGGGGCTTAAATATGTGGTATTAACTTCCGTCGCTAGGGATGATTTGGCCGATGGTGGCGCTGGTTGGTTTGTGCACGTGATGGAGCGCATTCGTCAGGAAAATTTCGCTACCGACATAGAAGTTTTAACGCCGGATTTTTGGGGTGGCATTGGTAGGGAAAGCAGCCAAAAGGAGCGGGTGTTGACGGTGGCCAAGGCTAAACCTATTTGCTATAACCATAACCTAGAAACAGTGGCTAGATTGCAGGGCAAAGTACGACGGGGAGCAAAATATCAACGTTCTCTGAATGTGTTGCGCTGGGTGAAGGAATTTGATCCCAGTATTTTTACCAAATCTGGGTTGATGTTGGGGCATGGAGAAACGGTGAATGAAATTGTCGAAACCCTCAAGGACTTGCGTTCCGTGGGTTGCGATCGCCTGACGTTAGGACAATATATGCAACCATCTTTAGAGCATCTAACCGTGCAAAAATATTGGACTCCAGAGGAGTTTGAACAGTTGGGTCAAATTGCCAGGGAATTGGGCTTTAGCCATGTGCGATCGGGGCCCTTGGTGCGGAGTTCTTACCATGCTGGAGAAGATTGATAAAAACAAAAAAGCAATGATTTATCCCCAAGAATTACCAGGGAATTGCGAGGAAATAAAGGGTGAAAATTAATGTTGACTATGCCATTGCCCAATATGCCCAGGGTCTGTTTTTAATGGCCGATGACCGCCATGGACTGGGTTGGTATTCCAGCGATCGCCATGCCTTAATTCCTCTGGATAATCAATTTCGTTATCCCAAATCTTTGCAACGGGTGCTCAATCAAAATCGTTTCCAGGTCAAAATTAATCAAGCTTTCACCGCTGTTTGTGAGGGATGTGCCGCCCGCCCTGAAACCTGGATTTCCCAAGAATTAATTGAGGTTTACCATACCTTTCACGTTGCCGGTTGGGCCCACAGCTTTGAAACTTGGTACGGCGATCGCCTAGCGGGGGGAATTTTGGGCATTGCTATCCGGGGGGCTTTCATTGGGGAATCGATGTTTTACAATGTCCCTGAAGCCTCTAAAGTTGCCATGGTTAAATTAGTGCAGCATTTGCGACAACGGGGCTATAAGTTATTCGATGCCCAGCTACAAAATCCCCACCTGGAAAGATTTGGAGCCTACGAAGTGGAAGAAAAAGATTATAAAAAGCAGTTAGAGAAAGCCCTCAGTTATCGTTGTCAGTTTACTTCCGAGCCTGATTTTTATGATTATGTAATTAATTTAACTGATTGACCTTTTCTTTTTCATAAAGAAAAAAATTATACTTTCTGTTTATGTCCAATTTAACACTAGTTCTAACCTGACGAATAAGGATTAATTGCTGAGATTTAAATCGATTACTTCTAGGTTTTATCCCTAGCAATTTTTCGTTCTGGACGATGGAGAAATTATTTCCATAACCAGTCAATTTCTAAAATAAAGTTCAGTAAAATGTTCTCCCCTAATAATTGATTTGATTTGACTAAAACCTCTTTGGGTTGATTACTGCGATAAACCTCTACCTGTTGATTCTGGGGATCAATTAACCATCCTAGGCGTAATCCAGAAGCCAAATACTCTTCCATTTTCGTTTGGGTTGCAGTTAAGGTTTCACTAGGAGAAAGCAGTTCCAACACAAAATCTGGGCAAATGGGTGGAAATTTTGCTCTTTCTTCGGTAGATAAATCTAGCCAATGTTCTTTTTTGATCCAAGCTATATCAGGCGATCGTCGTCTTCCTTGGGGAAGCTGAAAACAAGTGGAAGAGTCAAAGACAAAACCCAATTTATGTTTTCGGTTCCAGATAATAAAATCAGCTATTAATTCTGCATTCTTGCGGCCAATCTCGCCACCAGTGGGAGACATAATTAGCAATTCTCCTTGGGCATTTTCTTCAATGATCAATTCGGGATTTTGTTGGCAAATTTGGAAAAATTTATCTGAATCAATGGCGATCGCTGGCTGTAGCTTAAGGGTGGTTGTCATATTCTCTCCTGAGCAAAAAGGTGACGATGATGATTGTTCCAGCTCCTCTTTTAAAAGTATATTGGCAATATTTCTTTCAGTTTGTCTCCTAAATCGACCTAGTAAGGCGATTGCAGTTCTGGAGGAATTTTCTCTAGTTTTTCCCAGGCATGGGGTACCAAGGGGGCTTTTAAAGTATTCTCTGACTGGCGTGTCTTTACCTCAAATGTAGCTTCCACTTTTTGAGGCATAGTCTCCTGACATCCCAGTTAAACTCTAGCCCATTGTCAGCAAACCACTTCTCCGAAAATGGTGAAAAATCAAAAATGTCCGTTACCATGCCCATAGGGTTTGTCCCTCACCTGGACTAATGGCTCAGGAATTATGAATTTTTTGCATTAGATGGAATTTTTACCATGACCGCCGATCAACTGTTGATGTTAGTTGTCCTCCTCGTCCCCGGTATTTTGCTATCGGCCCTAGTGATGGGTAGTTTTGCTAAAGGGGGTTAACCAAACACAAAAAAGTTACCGGGGTGGAGATTGAGCCCGGTAAATCTAGCTAGGCTAATTGGGACAACCTAACAAACATCAAACCTAAACCAGGCTGTCTTTGCTCGCCATGGTCAACATTAAATCAATGACTCGACAGGAATAGCCCCATTCGTTGTCGTACCAAGAAACCACTTTAAAAAAGTTGCTGTTCAAGCCAATGCCGGCCCCGGCGTCAAAAATACTGGAACGGGGATCGGTGCGAAAATCCATGGACACCACATCATCTTCTGTGTAACCCAAAATGCCCTTGAGTTCCCCCTCGGAAGCGGTTTTCATGGCGGCGCAAATTTCCTCGTAACTGGTGGCTTTTGCCGTTTTAAAGGTTAGATCCACCACCGATACGTTGGGGGTCGGTACCCGAAAGGCCATGCCGGTCAATTTACCCTTTAGCTGTGGTAGTACCAAAGCCGCTGCCTTGGCCGCTCCGGTGGATGAGGGAATAATATTTTGGGCGGCTCCTCTACCCCCCCGGAAATCCTTTTTGCTCGGGCCATCGACGGTGGGTTGGGTGGCGGTCATGGCGTGGACTGTGGTCATCAATCCTTCCACAATGCCGAAATTGTCGTCTAATACTTTGGCGATCGGGGCCAGGCAATTGGTGGTGCAACTGGCATTGGAAACAATCTTGTCGGTGTCAGCGTTGTAGTCGAGATGATTTACCCCCACCACAAAGGTGGGAATTTTTTCAGGATCCTTACTAGGCGCGGAAATAACCACCCGTTTAGCGCCGGCTTTGAGATGATTTTCAGCGGTGACATAGGTAGTAAATAGGCCCGTGGACTCCACTACATAATCTGCCCCTAGCTCTCCCCAAGGTAATTGGGCGGGGTCCCGCTGGGAAAAACAAGGAATAAATTGGTCGTCAATGACAATGCCATCTTCTTTGGCCACTACAGTGCCACCGTAGGAACCATGGGTGGAATCGTATTTAAACAGATAGGCTAAGTTGGAGGCTGGTACGAGGTCGTTGATGCCCACTAGGGTAACTTGGGGGTTGGCCATGGCGATGCGGGCCACAAGACGGCCAATGCGGCCAAAGCCGTTGATGCCGATTTTTAACATTAAAAAAACTCCTGGGGAATAAATAGCAAAAAGATGACCCGGTCACACCAGGACATCTGACTTGCCCTAACGTTAACCCAGCTCTTCGGCAGGGAGATTAGCAAGAATACGAAAAAATGCTTAAATCTTTGCTTGGCGATCGCCGTGGTTGCCTGGGGAATAATTGGCAACAATGGTCGGATTTGGGCACAATGGGTAAATAGGACCGAATAAGGCCGGGCAAAAAAATTCTGACCACTGAGTTATGGGCTGGTCTATGTCCAGATTCTTTGACTGTTCTTAATTTTTTTCGAGACTGCAGAGATTTGCCCGCCGATGGATTGCCACTGTAAATCGTTAGGTTTTTGACTGAATATTTTGCCATGAACACCTCTTTGGCCTCCCCGAAAGCATTAGCTGGTTACACTACTCGCACCTATAATCGGGCCCAAAGGGCTTTCCAGTGTTGTCCCTTTTATCTGGACTTGTTTCGAGCCATGGCCCAGGCCAGTGTGCCCCTACCCACGATCGCCGGAGCCGGGGGAGTTAAGCAAGGTTTTTGTGGGCAAGTGTTGACGGAAAATCGAGTGGAGCGGGAGTTGATGTGGCTCATTCAGGTGGGGCTATTGCGGCGGGAAGTGGACGGCCAGGGTATTACCGACAGTTTTCGTCTCACACCGTTGGCTAAGCAAATCTTGGATCAATATCCTGGAGAGCAAAGGCAATTTCCTGCCCCTTCCCCGTGGAATCGTTTACAAAATCAGCTAGCCCGCTGGCTCACCCCCCTGGCCACCTTATTGGGTCGTGGGTAGTTTAAGTTCGTTCATATTTATCTTGAGGCAAAATTAAACAGGCAAAGAGCATGGCCCCAACTTACTCGTTGCTAACGGCAATGGCGATCGGGTAGGGAGAAGATCTGGAGCTTTAAAATTGGGGAGCAGGGTCGTGCTCTGGAGTTGGTTCCTTGAGCCATTGGTCAATATCCATACCCACTTGGATAGTTAAATCCGATCCTAGGTCGCCAACGGAGGAAGCTTCCACTACGCCGCCCCCCAGGGTTTGCCGTAGATAATGGGCACCATCCAAGTCCCCCCTCTGAACCAGAATTTTCGTCTCTGCTAATAGTTCCGGCGATTCTGATGTTTCATAGAAATTGCGGAAGTCCTTGGCAAGTAAATATTCCTTCATCCGTTCCAAGGCCTGGGGATCGTCAGTGGCATTTTGCAGAGCAATGCGTAATCGTTCTGGCGATCGCCCGGGGGTCTCAGCCCAGATGGGGACTTCTTCAATCACATCAAAATAGTTCCTGAGCACCTGCCGTTTGCCGGCATCAGACATCACCCAATAACTACGGCCATCAAATTCCGTGGGCTGGCTAAACCGCCCCGGTAACATCACCATTTGTACTTCCTGGCGATCGAGCTGACGCCCAAAATTGACCAAGGCCAAAATTTCCTCCATGGTCAAATTGGTGTCCACGGTTTTCTGCATAATACCGATCGCCTTAGGAATCCGGGTAATCATGCTGGGGTGGCTAAGGCGATTTTGTAGGGCTTTGAGCAGGGTTTCTTGGCGTTGCACCCGGCCAATATCCCCATTGGCGTCGTAGCGGAAACGAACAAATTGCTCTGCCTGGGCACCATTTAAGGTTTGCAGTCCAGCGGGCAAATCAATTAATAACTGCTGGGTTTTATCTTCGTAAAACATGGGGCGGGGCACAAACACTTCCACTCCCCCTACTAAATCCACCAATTCCTGTAACGCGTCGGTGGTGACCCGGACGTAACGGTCAATGGGCACTTCCCCCAAGTTGCGATTAATCACCCTCGCTGCCAACTGGGGGCCGCCATAGGCATTGGCATCATTGATTTTCGTATAGCCCACATCGGGGATGAAAACCCTGGTATCCCGGGGAATGGAGAGTAATTTCAAGCTATTTTCCCTGGGGTCGAACCGCACCAATAACATGGTGTCACTACGCCCACCAAACTCATCCACATTGGGTTCAGTTTCCGTCGGCTCCACCCGGTCAATGCCCATAACCAAAATATTGACGGGACGACTGATGTGGTAGGGAAATAAATCTCCCTGACCCGCTTCCACTCCGGTGGATTGACCCGGTATAACTTGCTGAACCAATCCCCTCGGCCCAGGAGTAAAAAAGCCGATACCCACTCCGGCGATCGCCGCTACGGTGGCGGTTAGGGTGACTAAACTCCCCCAAACTAAACCCTTACCTAGGGGGGGAAGGGCTCTTTTGGATCGCGGGACGCCCTGGTCAGATTCAGGGGCAGTATGGGGTCGGTAATGGGAACGAACTTTGACGGTGCTGGAGGACTGCAACGGAGCAGACTCGGTACTATTCGCCATACAACCTCAACACCACACTGAATTTTGGTAAACAAGCGGAAACTTAACCTATACAGATAACACCAAAGAGTCGATTGTTCCACCGATCTGTGCCGGATGGCAACGACCCCAGGACAGATTATTGAGTATTTTTGCTTAACGTAACAGTGGGGAAAGTTACCGTTTTTACCCATTCTTCCCCACTGGCGATCGCCTTGGTGCCCTGGTTTGACCTGGAGCCGGAGCATAGGGGCTAATCGAAACATTGTCACAAAAATTTGTGTTTTTTCACCGAAAAAGCAGTATAATGCCTTCGCTTGATAAAACCCTTTATAAAAAACAATTCCATGACCAAATCTGCCGTTCTTGCCAAACCCGCTGGCGATCGCCAAAAACAGGTTTACGAAACTCCCCAACAGGTGCAATACCTATACCTAGAAGCAGAAATAGACGTATTGCTGCGCCAACTCCAGACCTGTGGCCAAAAGGACAAATAGGGTCAACAGGGATGGCAACGGGGGCAGATCAACGCAGACGGGAAGATTGCACCAACAAAGCGATGCCCGCAATCAACCCCAGTAAATTGGGAAACCAAGCAGCGGTGAAGGGATCCAGGGCGCCCCAAATGCCCATGGACTCGCTCAAAAAAGAAAGTAGGTAATAGAAGAAAATTAAGCCCACACAGATCCCAAAGCTAGTGGCTTTGTTGGTATTCTGCGGCCGTACTCCGATCGCCGCTCCGATGAGGCCAAACACAAAACAGACAAAGGGCAGGGCATACTTCTTCTGGATGCGGACTTCTAGTTTACGTACCTTTTTGTCGTCCCCACTTAACCGCAGTACTTCTAGATAGCGGCGGGACTGGGCAATGGTCATTTCACCATCCTTCCGTTCCTGACTAGCTAAATCCAAGGGTGCCCGGGGCAACGCCAATTGTTGATGACGAAAGCGGACAATATTCCGGTAAGAACCGTCGGGGGCAATGAGGTACACCGTGCCATCGTAGAAATCCCAAGTATTTTCAGAAATATTCCAACTGGCCCTTTCCGCTGTGAGCACTTGGTTAACCCCGCTCTGGGTACGGTCAAGAATGGTCAGCCCCTTCATTTCGCTGCCGTTGAATTCTTCGGCGTAGAAGAGGCGCTTCAAAATATTTTTCTCGTTGCCGTCCGGTTGCCGCACTGGGCCGTATTCCGGATAAATAATATTTTGTTCTTGCCGGGGGGGGCGGTCTTGGTGTACAGCCCGGTCTAGGGTAGCTAACGCTTCATAACTGGCGGCCGGGGTAATACGGTCATTGAAAACAAAGGCAATGCCAGTTACCACCATGCCAAACAGGAGGGCCGGCACTACTAGACGGTAAATGCTCACCCCAATGCTACGGAGGGCAATCAGTTCGCTGTCGCTGGAAAGACGGCTATAGGCCATTAAACTAGCCAAAAGCATGGACATGGGAAAGGCCAGCACCACAAATTCCGGCATTTTTAAGAAGAGAATCTTCACCGCAATGTCCATGGGCAAGCCTGATTCCGTCACCCGTCGCACCAGGTCAAAAAGAGTCCCAATGGAAAGGGCCAGGGAGGTGAACATGCCCATGCCAAAAATGAACGGCAAGAACAGTTCCACAAACAGGTACCGGTCCATGACGGACAAACGGGGCCAACGGAATTGAAATCTACTTTGTTTGAAGGTGCCAACGGCCATAGTCGAGAAATAGTAGGAAAATAGGGCGGTGAAGCTAACTTAACTGCAATTTTTCGGATTAATGAGTTTAATGTAGGCAGTTCCGCCAATTAGAGTATTTTGGGCATTGTACCGGCAACAACCCATGGTCAATTGGTTATAGTCCATGGCAATGGTACCCCCACCGGACTTTTACCATACCAACAATCCTGAATTAATAATGGCGATCACGCTCCAGGTCAAAAATTGCCTTTTCCCAATACCAGTGCTCCGGGCGATCGGGATGTTTGGCCCGTAGGTTGCTCACCAACCTTTCCGCCACCTGGGCATTACCGGCAATGCGAATTAGATCCCGCCGCAACTTTCCGGGCACCCTGACTGATGTTGGGCGGGAAGCTTGGATGGCTTGCTTGAAACCCGATGAATTACGGCGGCCTCTGCCCCGGGCAATTTTCCGACCGGATCGGCGCCTAGCCCACCAGATCAAGGCCCACAACAGGGCGATCGCCAAAATTAGGGGCAACATTACCTTGCTCTCCCAGGATTAGTCCCTTCTGTTCTGTCTGAGCCTAACATTATCTTCCCATTGCTTTTTCATCACAGACTTGCCATGGGCGCAATACTCTGTTACATTTATTTACATAGACAACCCTCCCAGCTCGTAACTACATTCTTAACCATGAACAACGAAAACACTAAATTTGGATTCACCGCCTTCGCCGAAAACTGGAATGGTCGCTTGGCCATGATCGGTTTCTCCTCTGCCCTGATCCTCGAGCTCGTCTCTGGGCAAGGTGTACTTCACTTCTTCGGCATTCTGTAATTTTTCGATTTACCCTAACTTTTTTAGGTTTTCTCGCCTAGGGCATCTGTAGTAAAGTGCCCCGGCAACCTCCGTTAATCTCAAGACTTGATTGGGCTACTGTTTTAGCAGTAGTCTTTTTTTTCTTTTTGTAGCTGAAGTGAGCCTTTCTGCGGTGAGTATTCCCGAAAACCCCCTGTTATCCAACCTACCTTCCCCCTGTTTTGTGTTGGCAGAGGAATTGTTACAACAAAATTTGGCGATTTTCGAGCGGTTGCAGCAATCCGCCCCCATCGAGGTAATGTTAGCCCTGAAGGGTTTTGCCCTCTTTCCCTGTTTTCCTTGGTTGCGTTCGGGGTTGGGGGGGGCTTCGGCTAGTTCCCTCTGGGAGGCACGGCTGGCGGCGGAGGAATTTGGCAAAGAAGTGCATGTTTATGCGCCCACCTACCGCCCCGATGATCTGCCGGCCATTATCCCTTTGGCGAGCCACATCACCTTCAATTCCCTAGGACAATGGCACCGTTATGGGGAATTGTTGCGCAATACAACGGTAAAGGCAGGGTTACGCATTAATCCAGAATATTCCCCCGTGCAGACCGATCTTTATAATCCCTGTGTGCCCGGTTCCCGCC
>NZ_JADEWJ010000150.1:0-9304 GCF_015207725.1 Synechocystis sp. LEGE 06083 | reverse complement strand
GGGCTGGGCCTGTCTTGGGTTGGAAGTGAACTCCATTGCCCTTGAGGCTGGTTTAACTACCCGTCTAAGGGAGGGCATTAGCACTAGGGAAATTCAAGATAACTTAATTAGCTGTGCTTTGGAAATGTGCAGTCCCAACGAACCAGACTGGCGCTATGTGGCTGGTCGTTTGCATGTTTGGAGCTTGTGGAAAGATACTCTGGTGCGGCGGGGATATCAATATGGGCAGTATCTGCGCACGGTGCAAACCAAGGTCACCAATGGGGAGTATGACTCCCGCATCCTGACCTACACCGAGGCGGAATTGCAGGAAGCGGGCTGTTGGATTAACTCTGACTGGGATACGGATTACGACTATGCCGGGGCGGTATTGCTGACCAGTCGCTACCTCTTGCCCAATGAGTTACCCCAGGAAGCTTTGCTGACCTGTGCTTTGTTGTTGGCTTCGGTGGAAGCTCCCGATCGCCGTTTGCAATGGGCCCGGAGATTTTACGAATCCATTGCCGCCCGCCGCATTTCTTTGGCTACCCCCATCCTGGCGAATTTGCGAGTTCCTGGGGGGTCCCTCACTTCCTGCTTCATTGTGGCCATGGAAGACAATTTGGAAAGCATTTTTGGTGAAATTACCAATGCGGCCAGAATTTCAAAAAATGGTGGTGGGGTAGGGGTGAACGTTTCCCGCATCCGGGCCACCGGCAGTTGGGTGATGGGTAAGCCCAACGCTTCGGGGGGGGTAATTCCCTGGACAAAATTGCTCAACGATACGGCGATCGCCGTTAATCAAGGGGGGCGTCGGGCCGGGGCCGTCACAGTGGGGCTGGATGTATGGCATTTGGATGTGCCGGAATTCCTGGAAATGCAGGCGGAAAATGGCGACCAACGGCGTAAAGCCTATGATATTTTTCCCCAACTAATCCTGCCCGATGAATTTATGCGGCGGGTCATTAACAAAGAAGATTGGACGTTGGTGGACCCCTACGAAGTCAGGGAAAAAATGGGCATTGAGTTGGCTGAGCTCTGGGGCGATCAGTTCACAGAAGTCTACCGTTCTATCGAAGCGGCCTTAGGAGAAACCATTACCCTCTACAAACGCATTAATGCACGGGAATTGTTTAAGCAGGTAATGCGTACCCAGGTGGAAACCGGGATGCCCTATCTTTCCTTTAAGGACACCATCAACAAGGCTAATCCCAATAAACACCAGGGTTATATTCCTGGCACTAATCTTTGCTGTGAATCCTTTTCCAACGTTACTCCTGGCCAAGATGCCCATTGCTGCAACCTTGTTTCCCTCAACCTAGCCAATCTAGACTTGCAGGACATCGCTGGGGTCAGTCAAATTGCCGTGCGGATGCTGGACAATACCATTGAATTGACCGCGCCTCCCTTTGCCGATGCTAAGAGTCATAACCATAAATACCGCACCATTGGGGTGGGGGCCATGGGCTTAGCTGACTGGTTAGCCAAACGTCGCCTCAATTACGACCAATTGGCTGATATCAACCGTTTATTTGAAGAAATTGGTTATTGGTGTACCCAATCCTCCATGGAACTGGCCAAGGAACGGGGAGCCTACCCCGCCTTTGCCGGCAGTGATTGGCAAAAAGGCCTATTGATTGGCTCGAAGCCCGTTAGTTGGTTCCAAACCAATGCGGCTAAACCGGAACGGTGGGAAAAACTCTCCAACGACATCCAAACCCACGGCATTCGCAACTCCCACATCACGGCGATCGCCCCCAATACTTCTTCTTCCCTAGTGCAGGGTTGCACCGCCAGTATTTTGCCGGTCTATAGCCGTTTCTTTTACGACAAATGGGCCAAAGGTACCGTTCCCATTGCGCCCCCTTTCATTGGCAACTGTTTCTGGTTCTATCCTGAGAACAAAACCATGGACCAACGCAAAGTGGTACAAGCAGTGGCTGCCATCCAGCAATGGATTGATACCGGCATTTCCATGGAGCTACTTTTCAACCTTAATGCGGGCATTTATTTTCCCGAGGAACCGGAAAGGAGCCTCAATGCCAAAGATATTTTTGACACCCTTGTAATGGCTTGGGAGGCCGGTTGTAAGGCGATCTACTATATCCGCACTGTGCAAAAGGATGACTTTAAGGATTCCTCCGATGGCTGTGTGGCCTGTGCTAATTAAGTGATCTAAAAGCTTGTTTGCCAACTCTAAAAATGAGACTAAATCTTCCTTGACAATCCTTAAATGCCTTACAAGGGCAGGATTGCCAACAAAACTCCTTTAAAAGGGGAATCATGGCAGATTTTCTCTTTATGGTCTTACTTTTTAAATGTCCCCTTAAATATCGGGCGAGAAAGACTGGTTTCCCCCAATAGGGCTGGAGGCTCCCATTCTGGTCCAGAATGCGTCAGATGTGACTGCGATATTAACCTCCATTAGTCCAGAATTTGTGGAGAAAAGTTCGTCCGGCTCAAGAAAATACTCACCAATGCTGACGGTAAACTGCACAACTTTGAATGGGTTTAGGTACCCGTCGTTAATACCGGCCTGACTGATTACACAGATTCCATCCCGGCGGCCTAACAAGATAGTGCCGCTAGTTGAGTTTTGTCGCCCCTCCATGGCAATCTAGTCTGGGGTTTAAACAATCACATTTTTGCCAATCACCTCCCCTATCTCTTACCAATTAACCATGACCACTTCCCTCGCAGCCATTGCCCCCCACGGCGGCCAACTGATCAATCGCCTCGCCCCGGAAGCAGAACGCCAGGAATTTTTGGCGATCGCCGATAAATTACCCAGGGTGCAACTGGATGAACGGGCCACATCGGACTTGGTGATGATTGCCATTGGGGGGTTTAGTCCCCTGAAGGGTTTCATGGAGCAGGACGACTACGAACTGGTGGTGGAGGAAATGAAGCTCGCCAACGGTTTGCCCTGGTCGGTGCCGGTGACATTATCCGTGACGGAGGAAGTGGCCGCCCCCCTAGAAGTGGGCAGTTGGGTCCGATTAGATAACAGCACCGGTAAATTCATTGGTGTGTTAGAACTAATCCAAAAATATCACTACAACAAAGCCCACGAAGCTAAAAATGTTTACCGCACCGATGACCAGGCCCATCCTGGGGTAAAGGTGGTCTATGACCAAGGCCCCATTAACCTCGCTGGTCCCATTTGGTTACTGGAACGGGAGCCCCATCCCCTGTTTCCCAAATATCAAATTGACCCCGCCGCCTCCCGCCAATTATTTGCTGAACGGGGCTGGAAAACGATTGTTGGCTTCCAAACCCGTAATCCCATCCACCGGGCCCATGAATACATCCAAAAGTGTGCTTTGGAAGTGGTAGACGGCCTCTTTCTCCATCCCTTGGTGGGGGCAACTAAAAGCGATGACATCCCTGCCGATGTGCGGATGCGTTGCTACGAAATCATGTTGGATAATTATTTCCCCAAGGATCGGGTGATTTTGGGCATTAACCCCTCCGCCATGCGCTACGCTGGGCCCCGGGAAGCCATTTTCCATGCTCTCATTCGCAAAAACTATGGTTGTACCCATTTCATTGTTGGTCGGGACCACGCTGGGGTGAGGGACTACTACGGCACCTATGATGCCCAGGAAATTTTCAACGAATTTGCCCCGGAAGCGTTGGGCATTGTGCCGATGAAGTTTGAGCACGCTTTTTACTGTAAAAAGACCCTGCAAATGGCCACCACCAAAACCAGTCCCAGCGGCCCGGAAGACCGCATTCACCTTTCTGGTACTAAAGTGCGGGCCTTGTTACGGGATGGACAATTGCCGCCGCCGGAATTCTCCCGTCCTGAGGTAGCCCAGGAATTAATTCGGGCCATGCAGGGAGAAAGCTAGAAGGAGTAGGGTAACTCACCCTTTATCCTCGGGCATTAATATGCGCCTATTATTTGTTTCCAGTCCTGTCAGCTCCCTCAATTCTGGACGATTGGGGGGAGTGGCTCTGAATTTAAAAAACATTACCCGCACCATGGTCAGCCGCGGCCACGAGGTCAAAATTGTCGCCCCCACTGGCTCGGCGATCGCCGGTTTACCGGTGCAAGAAATTGCTGGGGCGTTGCAACCGTTAATTCCCCAACCCACCTACCATGACCCGGTTCTGATGCCAGAGGATGCGGCGGTGGCCCACATGTGGGACTACGTCAGGGAAGTGGAGCAAAATTATGACCTAATAGTCGATTTTGGCTACGAATGGTTACCTTTTTACCTCTCTCCCTTTTTGCAGCGGCCGGTGTTGCACTATGTTTGTATTAGCTCCTGGAATGCGGTCATGGACCAGGCGATCAACCGGGTGGCTAAGCTCTGTCCCGGCACGCTGGGGGCCCACACCCAAGCCCAGGCCCAAACCTACCCCGTGGCAGATTCCTTCCGCATTTTGAGCAGCGGCATTGATTTGGCCCAATACCAATTCGTTCCCCAGTCAGGCAAAACTTTAGCTTGGGCCGGTCGTATTTCCCCCGAAAAGGGCTTAGAGGACGCTTTTGCTGTGGCGGAAATCACCCAGTTACCCCTCCAGGTATTTGGTTATCTCCAAGATGAAAAATATTGGCAATCTCTGCAAAGGGACTATCCCCGGGCCCAGGTAGAGTATGGCGGATTTTTACCCACGGAGGAATTTCAGCAGACTTTGGGACAATGCCAAGCTTTGCTAATGACCCATAAATGGGTGGAAGCATTGGGGAGGGTGGCCCTGGAAGCCTTTGCCTGTGGTGTGCCAGTAATTTCCTATGACCGGGGAGGACCCCAGGAAATTGTCGAAACGGGACAAACTGGATTTTTGGTCACCCCTGACGATGTACCAGCTTTGGCCACCGCTGTGGGCAAAATACCAGATATAGACCGTGCCCATTGTCGTTCAGTGGCCGATCGCCGTTATTCCCTCACTGCCTATGGCGATCGTCTGGAGCAATGGTTTGAGGAAATGCTCAACCCGTGAACGGAAACTGCTGAGAAGACCAACAACTCTGGCCAAAACAAAAGGGCAGAGCCGAATCTTAGTCCAGCATCCACTACTCCTCAAGTTCTTTTAAGTATATATAATCTGATGATGAATTATATCTTTCTAATTTATCATCAGAAATCATACAACAAAAAGCAAAAATTCTATCTTCTTTATAACTCTAGTATTTTGACAGGATACTGCTTAAATTTAGAATCTTGGCTTACTAGGGTCATAGAACGGCTAATCGCTTGGGAAATCAAAATTCGATCAAATGGATCTCGATGATGTAGGGGTAAGCTTTCATTACATAAAGTATCCGAAAAAGTAATGTCAATAATTTTAAAATCGTTTTCCTTCAAATTTTCCTTAAGCTCACAAAAAGGCCTATCTAATAAAAGTTTTCCTAGTCCCACTTTGATAGAAACTTCCCACAGACTTGCCATGCTAGCATGAAGTTTATTTTGGGGATTTTTAATTACTGGGATTAGATTACGGTTCAAATTTGTGTTTCCTTCCAGATACCAGAGAATGATATGAGTATCAAATAGAAGTTTCACTTGACATGTATTCCTTAAAATCATCCAAAGGCTCATCAAAATCATCAGCAATATGAATTTTTCCCTTCCAACTACCAAAGCCTTTAAGTCTTCTTTTAATTTTTTCTTCTGAAGTTTCTCCCTGTGTTTTTTTAGAAGTATCGACGAGACGTTCTATATACTCTAAGGTTTTTTGTTTTAATGGTTCAGGTAGTTCATCCCAAATTTCGATTAATTTTTCGCTAGATAAGTCTGACATAATAAATAGGATGGATGAAAAGATTAGAATTTTATTAAAAAGAGTGAGCCGAAGCCCACTCTTCCATCCTACTGAAAATTAACAAATTGGTGATTTAAGGGGCTAAAGCGTTACCCCGGAGCAAGCTACCGATGGTTTTGGCGGTAATTTTCATTTGCACTAAAGGATTGGCAGGCACCACGGTTTTGTACAGGTAGCTATCAAAGGTTAGCTTTTGCACATCAATGTCGGAACACATTTCCACAAAGGCTTCCCTGGTGGCATCGGTGCGGTAGAAGACCCGTTGCAGAATATCTAAAACCAAATAGGTTATGCCGTAACGCTTATCCCATTCCTTGATGTAGGTTTTGAGATCGGCTTCGGTGGGAATCCGTTGACCGTTATTGCTGGTGGCAACGATAGTTTCAGCGCACATGCGGGCGGACTTAGCGGCAAAATAAATGCCTTCCCCAGAGGATTTTGTGACGGTGCCAGCGGCATCACCCACCAGGGCGACCCGACCGACTACCCGGCGGGGCCGGGGATGTTCAGGAATGGGATGGGCTTCTACTTTAATGATTTCTCCGCCTTCGAGCTTTTTGGCGGCCCGGGTGCGAATACCCGCTTGCAAATCCTTAATGCGGGCTTTGTTCACCTTCATGGTGCCGGTACCCACTGCCACGTGGTCATATTTGGGGAATACCCAGGCGTAGAAGTCCGGGGAAACGTCATCCCCTACATACATTTCCGCTAATTCGTCGTAGTAGGCCATTTTGTCTTCCGGCAGACGAATCCGTTCCTGAAAGGCAATGGCGTAGTTATAGTCGCCGGCATCGATCGCCTTGGCAATGCGGGAGTTAGCGCCGTCAGCTCCAATCACCACATCCACTTTTAGGGTTTTCATTTCCCCAGTGGTGCCACCCACGCTGTGGTCAGCATAGTGGAGGGTGTAGGGATCGCTTTCTTTGCTGGGAATGTCAAGTTTGTAAACGGTGCCGTTAATTACCTTAGTGCCTAGTTTTTCCGCTCGTTCCCGGAGAAACCCGTCCAATACTTCCCGGCGGCACATGCCGATATATTCATCGTCCTTGAGGGTTTGGCCAATGTTGACCTCGATGTTGGAAGGAGAGATCATCTTCATCTTGCGCACCCGGCGGTCAATAATTTCCGGGGGCAGATCAAACTCATCCACCATACAGAGGGGAATTGCCCCACCACAGGGTTTGGCGTTGTCTAGCTTACGCTCAAACAGGTAGGTTTCAATTCCGGCTTTTACTAAAATTTCGGCGGCGGAAGAACCAGCGGGGCCCCCTCCAACGACTGCTACCCGTAATACCAAAGCCTTTCTCCTAAATTTCTTTTAATAAAAAAAGTGAGCGAGCACGGATCGCATCCTATCACGGTCTTTTTGCTTAGGGGTAGGCGATCGCCGCTGGGATGGCAAAGTTGCAATAGAGCTTTACAAAACCGTTACAAAACTTTACGTTAAACCTGGTCACCATAGTATTGACCCAGTTTTAACCATTGATCTGGCCGGGGTGAATATGAGAGCTTTACGGTCGGAGCAGGGGAGGAGGCAAAAAGATTCTTTTTTTCTCTAGAATAGTTTTGAGCCGATTAATACCAGTGATTTTCCCGAATCAATAGCCCAGGGCTAGGCTGGCATAACCTGGTTTCAAATTGAATTTTGGCAACTATTGCGACTAAATAAACCTGCGACTATGGCCCCATCAATCTCCCCTGTTACCCAACCTTTGGCTTCCATGGCGATCGCCCCCACGGTGGTGATTCGTAGTGCCTTGGCCCAGGCGGGGACACATTTGCAAAAATTGGGGAGCAAGGGTCTGGTGGTGACGGGCAACCACACCGCTAAGCTGGGGTCAAAGTCTTTAGAAATATTGCAAAAAAGCTATGGCCTGACCCTCCCTCTTGCCAGCTATTTACCTGACTGTGCCGAGTCTTCCCTAGAACAGTTGCGGCAACGGGTTCACCAAGAACAACCGGATTTTATCCTTGGCATTGGGGGAGGCAAAGCCCTGGACACTGCTAAGCTGTTGGCCCATCAAACCCAATTGGCGATCGCCACGGTGCCCACTTCTGCTGCTACCTGTGCAGGTTGGACGGCCCTGGCCAATGTTTACAGCGAAACCGGGGCTTTCCTTTATGACGTGGCCCTGGACCGTTGCCCTGATTTATTGATTGTGGATTATGAATTGATCCAACGGGCGGAACCGAGGTTACTAGTTGCTGGCATTGGGGATGCGATCGCCAAATGGTATGAAGCTTCTGTCAGCAGTGGCCAATCCAGTGACACCTTCACCGTGGCCGCGGTGCAACAGGCCCGCATTTTAAGGGATATTCTCCTGCAAAAGTCCGCTGAAGCCCTGGCCCATCCAGGCAGTGAAACTTGGCGGGAAGTGGTGGATGCCAGTTTGTTAATGGCGGGGGTAATCGGTGGTTTGGGTGGGGCCAACTGTCGTACCGTTGCAGCCCATGCTGTCCATAATGGTTTAACCCAATTGCCCCAGGCCCACCACGCTCTCCATGGGGAAAAAGTCGCCTACGGCATTTTGGTGCAGTTACGCCTAGAGGAATTGGTCAGCGGTAACCAACTGGCGGCCACTGCCCGCCGGCAATTGTTAAGCTTTTACGATCAGATAGGTTTGCCCAAAACCCTGAAGGATCTGGGTCTAGGACAAATTTCCCTGGAGGACTTACGGCAGACGGCGAACTTTACCTGTTTACCCAATTCGGACATTCACCGTTTACCCTTTACTGTGACCCCAGAAATTTTAATGGCGGCCATGGTTTCCACGCTAGTGGAGGAACAAGGTGCTCGTCAATTATTTGCCCAAATTCAAGATAATTCCGGTCTTTAAATGTGAATGATCAAAAATGTTAACTGTTACTAATTATCCCCATATTCGTAAAGTAGACGACCAGCCAGCCCATCTGGAAAGATTGCCTCGCATTCAAGTTGCCCATATTGTTATGGACTATCTTTCCCACGGTTGGTCTGTGGATGAAATGTGCCGCCAACATCCCTATCTAAAGCCTTCGGAAGCATATTCCGCCATGGACTATTATTTTGATCATCAAGAAGAAGTTGATCAACAGATTCAAGAACAGTGGCAGTCAATCCAGGAAGCAGATTCTCAACCAAAATCACCTTTTTACTCCCGTCTGAGAAGTAGAGGTATTTTATAAGTGACAGTTAATATTTATTTAGATGTCCATGTTCCTCTGGCGATCGCCGATCAGCTACGCCGTCGAGGAGTAGAGGTTTTGACTGCATTTGAAGATGATGCTTGCGAGCTTACAGACAATCTACTTTTAAAAAGGGTAACTGAACTTGGATATGTACTTTTTACCCAAGATATTCGCTTTAGAGTGCTGGCTGAAACTTGGCAAGTTGAAGGAGAAAGCTTCGGTGGTCTAATTTTTGAACATCAACTAGGAGGAACTATTGGTCAATTTGTTAGGGATCTTGAGCTAATTGCAAAACTTTCTGAGCCAGATGAATGGATAAATACAGTGGAATATATTCCTTTTAAATAGTTAATTGATTAAGGGATTATGCAAGGTTTACTAC
>NZ_JADEWJ010000149.1:0-9305 GCF_015207725.1 Synechocystis sp. LEGE 06083 | reverse complement strand
ACAAACAATCGCTCCGTCCTTAATTTTGCCGCTTTTCATCGGTAATTTGAGATGGGGGCACTGGTTACTAACTGCGTGGATGGTGCCCGCTTCATTCAGCAACAGAATGGCCTGTTGGTTTACCTTAACCACTTGACGACTACCGGGGGGAAGCTCACTTTGGGCGAGGGCTTTGGTCCAAACCATAATTTTAGTTAAATCTAAAAAATCAAAGTTAAAAGGGATTGGGAACCGGTTTAAACCTGCAAACTCCCCAGGTTGGCCAGAGCTTCCTTGGGGAGGGTGAGGGGCAACTTAAATTTTTGCCGACGGGCCTTGATCCAACATCCTAAAAGTTTAGGAGAAAAGCCCCCGTTTGTCCTAGCAATGATCATTTAGTTGGGCGGGGTAATCGGCAAAGCACCAATGGTAACCTTCAAGTTCTCTTTTTGGCCGTTGCGGAGAATGCCTAGTTCCACTTCGTCTCCTACCGCTAGTTTGCCCACTAGAGATTGTACCTGTTCAGCATTTTCTACCGGTTGTCCCTGGAGCGATTGGAGCACGTCTCCCTGTTGCAGTTTGGCGATCGCCGCCGGAGAGTTGGGCATAACCTGCATAATCACTACGCCCTTATCCACAGGAATGTCCATACCCGTTTCTTGGCGAATTTGACTTTGCAGTTCCGGGGTCATGGTCACCATTTGAATGCCGAGGTAGGCGTGTTCCACTTTGCCAGTGGCAATTAACTGTTCAGCAATTTCCTGGGCTTTATTAATGGGGATGGCAAAACCAATGCCCTGGGCGTTTTGAATAATGGCGGTGTTCATCCCAATCACTTGGCCGTCCGCATTGAGGAGGGGGCCGCCAGAGTTACCGGGGTTAATGGCCGCATCAGTTTGGATAAACTCCACCCGTTTGTCGGGCACACCAATGTCTGCACTGCGCCGGCCCGTAGCACTCAAAATCCCCGTGGTGACAGTATTATCTAAGCCCAACGGGTTACCAATGGCGATCGCCCATTCCCCCACCTGCAGGCGATCGGAATCCCCCAGGGCCACGGTAGGCAGATCACCAGCGTCAATTTTGACCACCGCCACATCCGTAGAAGGGTCAGAGCCCATCACCCGACCGGGGAAGGAACGACCATCTTTGAGGGTTACTGTCACTTCATCGGCCCCATCCACCACATGGGCATTGGTGAAAATCTTGCCATCATTGCTAACGATGAAACCGGAGCCCGTTCCCCGTTGCACCCGCTCATTGGGCATGGGAGGCATCTGGGAGCCAAAAAATCTTTGGAAGAAGGGATCGTTAAACGCCTGGGGTACCTGGGATTTAACCGTTTTTTGGGCATTGATGCGCACCACAGCAGGGCCGGTGGATTCCACCACATCCACCACAAAATTACTGGGTTCCCTAGGGGTTAAACGACTTTGTAGGTTGTTTGCTAAGCCCTCTTTAATGGGAGCACTGGATTGGCTGGTTACCAAAGGGGAAATAACGGAGTGATCTGCTAAGTGTTCTGCCCATTGGGGATTAGTTAGAACGAAGGTCCCCCCAGCACCAATGCCCATACCCACCAGGACTAGCCCCAGGTAGGCCAAGGAAATTTTAGAAGGGGTCTGTTTGGCAGAATGGAGGGAAACGTCTTTCATGGCTTGGTGGCACTTATTTGCTGGATTATTGCTTAAAACAAATCTAGGAAAAAAAGTCAGCCCGGTGAGGAGCAATTGGGAAAACGGCTTGGGCTGACATTTATTAATGTAGGGGAGGGGTATGGCAGGGCTGTGACGACCATATGAAATTTTTGTGTCAGTTTTTCCCCAGCCCCAAATCCCTGGAAATTAGCCGATTTCAAAACTAACCTCACCATTAAGTCAGTAAACCAGAAGGATACTTTTTGAGCGATCGCCAAAACCGTTAGGGCTTGTTCCAGTCTATCCCATCAACTTTTTTACTGGTCTGGCATCAGGTTTTTTTGTCTTTCCAGCAATTTAACGGGTCGGTAGGTTACCGCCGGAAAGTTTGAGGTTAATCACCGAAAAAATGAAAATAACCAAAAACAGGACTAGCCCGATCGCCGAAGCGTAATTCATTTCCAAGTCCTGAAAAGCCCGTTCGTAAACGTAGTAAACCACCGTTTTGGAAGCGTTGAGGGGGCCCCCCTGGGTCATGATATACACTTCTTCAAAAACTTTGAGGGCGGAAATGGAAGATAGCACTCCCACCAATAAACAATAGGGCCGCATGAGGGGAATGGTGATGTCCCAATGTTGCCGCCAACCGTCAGCCCCGTCGATCGCCCCTGCTTCATAGAGTTCCTGGGGAATGGCCTGCAGTCCTGCCAAATAGATAACCATGTAATATCCCAAACCTTTCCACACCGTCACCACCATCACACTCCAGAGGGCTAAATGGGGACTGGTGAGCCAGGGGATGCCATCACTAAATCCTAGTAGGGCAAGAATTTGATTGAGGATGCCGTTGGAAGCGTAGAGAGCTTTCCACGCAATGCCTGCCACCACAATGGAAATAATCACCGGGGTGTAATAGGCCATGCGGAACCAAGTAATGCCCCGCAGTTTTTGGTTAACCAAAATGGCTAGCCCCAGGGGCAACATGATTAATAGCGGCACTACCCCCACTAGGTAAAGAAGAGTGTGGCGAAAGGTCAGCCAAAAAACTTTATCCCGCCAAAGCCGTTCAAAGTTAGCTAACCCTACCCAGGTAGGGGCTTTGGTCAAGTCCAGTTCGTATTGGGTAAAACTGAGGGAAAAAGCCTGTAATGCTGGATAGAAAACCGTTGCAGCCAGCATAATCAAAGCGGGCAACAAAAACAAATAGGGAGTCACCCCCCTAGGCCAACGGCGATCGGACCCAGAGACTGTCATAGGAAAATGCCATAAAACTAGACCAGGTTAACATACCCATTGCTATCCCTTGACCCATTCTGTACAGGGGAAATTGCAGTGGTAATGGTGGCGGAGTAGTGATGCTTTTCGGCAGGAGAAAATTTTCCTTGGTTAAGGTCGGCCCAACCTTAAAAAGCTTACGGTTCTTCCGGTTCCCCTTCGAATTGTTGACGCTCTTCCTGCACCAGGGGATCTTCTTCCAAGCTGGGAAAGGTGGCCAACTGGGGTTTACCCCGGAATAAATTGCGCAGTTGGACAATGCCCTGTTCTTGCCACCAGCCCACAATACCGTTGGGGAGCACCGTCACCACAATCAGGAACAAAGCCCCTTGGAAAAAGAGCCAAACTTCGGGAAATTGTTCACTCAAACTACTCTGGGCGAGGCGTACCAAAAGGGTTCCCAACACTGCCCCCACTAAGGTAGCCCGGCCTCCCACCGCGACCCAAATGACCATTTCAATGGAAAAGGCCACGTCCATAATGCTGGGGGTAATAATACCCGTTTGCACTGTGTATAACCCCCCCGATAAACCGGCGATCGCCCCGGAGATGCCAAACACCAACACCTTAAATCCCGTGGGGTCGTAGCCCGTAAACCTGACCCTAGTTTCATCGTCCCGGATGGCCACCAAAATGCGCCCAAAGCGTCCGCTGGTAAGCCAACGACAGAGAATATAAACCAACAACAAAGCCACCACGGTCAGCTCATAAAATACCAGTTGGGCTCCGTCGGAACTGGCCAGGTAACCAAAAATTCTTTCCGTATCGGTTTTTAAACCATTGGTTCCGTTAATTAATTTCTGTTGCCCGTTGAAAAAGTTGTAGAACACCAACAGGGCCGCCTGGGTCAGAATTGAAAAATATACCCCCTTAATCCGGTTACGAAAAATCAGATAACCCAACAGCGCGGCGATCGCCCCCGGCACCAATACCATGGCCAGCAGCGTGATCGGTAGGGAATGGAAAGGTTGCCAAATCAGTGGCAGTTTGTCCACCCCGTAGAGACCAAAAAATTCCGGTAATTGACCATCCGGCAACTGGAGATTGAGGTACATAGCAAAGGCGTAGCCCCCCAAGGCAAAAAAGATGCCATGGCCCAGGCTGAGCAATCCTGTGTAGCCCCAAATTAAGTCAATGCCCAAAGCAATAATGGCCAAGGAAAGGAAACGCCCCATTAACCTGAGCCGTAGGAAGGGAAAATTCTTCAGCAACCATTGACCCACCACCCAATCCGATAGGGATAAAACGGCAATAATCAAGGGAATACAGGCAAAAACCAGCACCGCTCCAAATAGGGCATAGTCACTCCAACCTAGCTTCTTTAGGAGTTTGCCTAGGGGAGAACCAGGGTTTTGGGGAGGATTTTGCATAGGAAAAATGACCAGGGATAAACAAACAAGTTAGCTAAATTAATTACCCCCTTGGGCCAGAGCAACAGAACTGACCTGCCAGAGGGGAATGGATGGGTCACTGCTATAGCTCTGCGGTACGCCCCTTGGGGGGGAAAATGCCCGCTGGCTTAATTTGCAAAAAGAGAATAATCAAAGCAAACACCAACACCCGGGCCATACTGGTGGTGGCGAAAAAGGTGAAAAATTCGTACAGGGGTTGCAAGGCTCCCTCTGCGGGAAATAGGCGAATTAGGGTGCCACTACCGATGAGGTCACTGGATACCCCGATCGCCAGGGAAGCAATGATGGTTCCCAATAGGTTACCGACGCCCCCCACCACCACCACCATAAAGGTGTTGATAATGTAGTTTTGGCCAATGTTGGGCCCCACCGCCCCGAGAAAACTAATGGCACAGCCCGCAATGCCCGCTAGCCCAGAGCCTAGGGCAAAGGTCAAAGCATCCACTTGGCCAGTGGGAATCCCCAAACAAGCGCTCATGCCCCGGTTTTGAGTAACGGCCCGAATCCTCAGTCCCCAGTTGGAACGGTAGAAAATCAAATATACCGCCAGTAAACAGAGCAGAGTCAGGAAAATGATAAAAATCCGGGTGGAGGGTACTTGGAAAGTGCCAATGGCAAATCCCCCCCGCAACCAAGTGGGGGCACTGACGTTAACGTTCCTGGCCCCAAACCAAGCCCGATTCCATAGGGGCGAATTGCCCTGGGCCACAGCGAAGCCACTAATGCTGGCGATCGTCACCGAGAGAAAGAAAAGAATTACCTGGGCTTTCCCTAACCAAGGTTTGCCACCGGCCTGGCGTTTGATTAACCAGGTGCCGCCAAAATAAAGCAGTAAAAATATGCCCACCACCAATACCATAATCCAGTTCACACTGCGGACGAACTGCTGCAAAATCAGGCTTACTCCCCAGGTGGCCAGCAACGTTTCCAACGGTCGACCATACAAGTAGCGGATGACCTGTCTTTCCAAAACTAGACCGGCGATCGCCGCCACCAGGAAAGCAACGGGCAAAGCCGCAAAAATGTAGAGGTCAAACCAAGGGTCGCCAAAGCCCTGGAAGAGGTTTTGCACCACAAAGGTGCTGTAGGCACCCAACATCATCAATTCCCCATGGGCCAGATTAATTACCCCCATGAGGCCAAAGACGATCGCCAATCCCAGGGCGGCAATCAGTAATACTGAACTTGTGCTTAAACCGTTAAAAATACCTTCTAGGAGTACTGACACAATGTTTTCTAGAATTGGAAGAAAGGGGGGCAAATCCAGCTTAAACCCTTCATTTCCGATGGTTTGGACGGAAATGCCTTGGGGGAAAACCGAGTTAGCCTTTATAGTTAACCCTGCCCTGTCCGATAAATTTGTTACCCGTGATACCAAGAGTGGGTTAAGCCAGCATCGGTTCACAGTAATTTAAGGGGAAGAAGTTTTCGGGTTAACAAGCCAATTCCGGCGGAAAAAACGGGCCAGGGATGATTCTTCCAGGGCCAAATAGATGGGGCGACCGTGGGGACAGGTGTGGGGATTTTCACATTTTTGCCATTGCTCAATCAATGTTTTCCAAGCACTGCGATCCAATTCCGTACCATTTTTAATTGCACTACGACAGGCGATCGCCGCTTGGGCGGTGGAGAGGGAAGATAACTGACTGAGTTCCTGGAGAATTGCCACAATTTCCGGGTGCCCATGCAATAGAGCCGGTAAACTCCGCACAGCCCAAATATCTTCACCAAAGGGGTCTATTTCCAACCCTAAACTTTGTAATTTTTCCACCTGTTCCGGATTAAATCCCTGTAAGATCAGCGGTTGCTCGAGGGAAATACAGCGCCAATGCCGTTGCAACTCCTCGAACAAAACCCGTTCATGGGCTACGTGCTGTTCCACCAACCACATACCCCGGTCATGTTCCACCACAATGTAGGTCTGGCAAATTTGGGCGATCGCCTTGAGGGCAGTGGGCTGGCCCAACACAGTTTCCGTGAGGGAGGTTGGGGCCTGCAACTGGTAAACTCCTCCAGGTTCCGCCGCCTTGAGCAATTGGTTCAAGCGGGGAGTGGCACTGCCTTCTACTAGGGTTAACTCCTTTTGCAACAAGGCTTGCAGTTGTCCCTGCCAGTGGGGCATATCCTCCAAATAAATTTCCGTTTTCGCAGGGTGACGGTGCCAATCGATGCACTGGGGCGGCAGTTGCCAATGGGCAAAACACAGGGGATAGCGTTGCCGGGGCAAGGTGCGGTGAAAGGCAGTCGTAATTGTCTGGGTTAGCTCTGGCACATTCACCGGGCGACCATTAATGGCAATGATTAACCAATCTGGGCGGGGACGATGGCAGCGGTCAGGGTAGCCAAAGGTCAAACTTAAATGGGCTGATGCCGCTGAATCATCTATGGTGGCGGGTAGGGGCAAAGATTGTTCCCCATGGCCAAGCTGGCTAGCCTGGAGGGATTTCAGGCATTGCAACAAGATCGCTTCAGCATCGGGGCCAGGGCTAAGGCTCAACCGTAACCGTTCGTCCTGCCACAGTTGCCAAGTTACTTGGGGATGGCAGAGGGCTAATTGTTGCAGATAGGTCACCATCGGCCGCCAAAACTGTTGACTTTTGGCAAAAGCCTGCCGACGTTGGGGAAAATTAGCAAACAGTTGCCGCACTTCCACCCTGGTTCCCACGGCGATCGCCACCGGTTCAATCTGCTCTGGTTGACCCTGGGGGCTGTAGGTAATGCGCCAACCACAATCCGCACTGGCCACACTGCGACTGCTAATGGTCAACTGGGCCACCTGGGCCAAACTATGGAGGGCTTCTCCTCGAAAACCTAAAGTTTTAATCCGCTGTAAATCTGCTTGGCTACTAATTTTACTGGTGGCATGGGGCAACCCACTGGTTTTCAGTTCCGTCAAATCCATGCCCTGGCCATTGTCTAGCACTTCCAAGCGCCACTCTTCCCACCAAAGACGAACCAAAATTCGATCAGCGTCAGCATCCAAGGCATTTTCCACCAATTCCCGCACCACCGCCAAGGGAGAATCAATCACTTCCCCCGCCGCAATTAAATCCACCAACTGGCGATCGAGAACTTGGATCATCGGAGTAAGTTGAGGAAATTTTTGCAAAAGGCCACAAAAAAGAGGGTAGATGATTATTCTCCCCCTTTGCTCAAAAGCTTGTTGAATTTAATTGATCAAATTGATCAAGTTGATCTCAGAACCCAATCGGTCAGCCCCCATGGCTAATGGCCAAGGAGGCGGATCAGAAAGTGTTTCAAATATCTGTCAATCGCGACGAAAGGATTTGTGTAGATCAAAACTACTTGTTTGGTTGGGGGGTCATGCGCAGGTAAGGTTTGATCTCTTCCACACCTTTGGGGAATTTGACCTTGGCCTCTTCAGTGGAAATGGAGGGCACCACCACACACTTGTCGCCATCTTGCCAGTTAGCCGGGGTGGCCACTTGGTGATAATCAGTCAACTGGAGGGAGTCAATGACCCGGAGGATTTCAGCAAAGTTACGGCCAGTGCTAGCGGGATAGGTGAGGGTCAACCGTAGTTTTTTAGCGGGATCAATGATGAAGACAGAACGCACCGTCAAATTATTGAGGGCATTGGGGTGGATCATGCCATAGAGATCGGACACCTTTTTATCGCCATCGGCCAAGATGGGATAGTTAACGCTGGTATTCTGGGTTTCATTAATGTCACAGATCCAGCCTTGATGGGATTCCACGTCGTCCACACTGAGGGCAATCACCTTAACGTTGCGCTTATCAAATTCCGGCTTCAGTTTGGCAACAGTGCCCAATTCGGTGGTACAAACCGGAGTGTAATCCGCAGGGTGAGAAAATAAGACAACCCAGCTATCGCCGGCCCACTCATGGAAAGAAATGGGGCCTTGGCTGGATTCTTGGGTAAAGTCGGGGACAACATCACCGAGTTGTAACGCCATAACAAATAGTTCCTAATACAATGCAAAATGGGGATCTTCTTCGATCATACTGCCATATCAGATACAGAATTTGGACGAATTGTTAGAAAACGCAAAATTGTCAGGAAAAGAGTGGCATTGGTGCAGAAATCACTGATCTGATCGACAATACTCGACCAGTTAGTCTGGGGTAGGGCGATCGCCTTAGGTCAAAGGCAACTGAAAATGGCCGGCCACTACTCCAGGGACAGTAATATCTTCATCTAGCTCTTCCCAGCGGAGGGCATAACCATTCACTTCAACTTTGACCTTTGCCAATTGTTCATTGGTAGCTTTTTTAAGGATACGGAAGCGATCGCCAGGAAAGCCAAAGATCCGTCCATCACTGAGTTCAATGTATATCATTCGTTTCTCCGCCCATGCTCTAACAGCAGTGGGTTCAATAACAATTTTGGAATCAACGGTGATGGAATTCATAGTAAGCGTTCCTCAAAAATAGTAAGCGTTCCTCAAAAAATGATGATTTTCATAAACTAAGTTTCTCTACTTTACGCAACTCACGCACAGGAATGTCATGGTTAGAAGATAGCAGTATTGCTGGTTCAAGCCAGAATTTACATTCACCATCAGGAGAGCGAACATGAATGTGTGCCGGTTCTAATCCCTCGTCTGAGTAAAAATGAAAACGAAATTTTCCAATCCTAATTACTGTGGGCATTTCTTGGATTTTTAGGGGTGGTAGCATTAATAAACCTTGAGGTTAAAAATTATTAAAACAGAATCTTAAAACTATGCTGACTTCCACAACGGATATTGTTCAAGGCCGGACTATTGCTCGCTACCATGGCATTGTCACAGCCGAAGTGGTATACGGCACCAATGCTCTGCGGGACTTTTTTGCCGGTATTCGAGATTTAATTGGCGGCAGAACCGGCAGCTACGAACAAATTTTTGAAAAAGGCCACCGAGAGGCGATCGCCGAATTGAGTCAACGGGCCCAAAAACTAGGGGCTAATGGAGTAATCGGAGTGTCAGTAAATACTGGAACCATTAATGTAGATGACCGGGGAGCATTGCTATTAATT
>NZ_JADEWJ010000148.1:0-9333 GCF_015207725.1 Synechocystis sp. LEGE 06083 | reverse complement strand
AGAGACAGGGAATGCCCCCCGCAATGCCCGCCCCTACGAAGATGAACCCCCGGCGGCCTATGTGGACTACCAACCCATTGACGAAGCCGATTTAACTCCCCGCCCCACCACTCCAGAGGACCAGGAACAGGCGGCCCGCAGTGGTAACCCCCGCAGTCAACGTCCCAGTCGTCCCCCAGTCGATGCGGAAGAGCCCCCCATCGGAGCTGATGACCAAGAACGGTTTGATTATTAATTTTTCTCAGTGAACAGGGTGAAAGTTTGGAGTAGTTTAGGGCGGACTCCATGGTTATGGTTGGCAATAATACTAGTCCCCCTAGCGCTCAGTGGTTGTAATAAAGTCAGGCGATCGCCATTGGACCAGAGCCTAAATAGCCGCTTCAATGACGAACAGCCCAGCCTGAGCGGTGACGGTCGTTGGTTGGCCCTAGTTTCTAACCGCAACGGCACCAGGGAAATTTTGGTCTATGACCTCCGCAATAACCAGTTGGTCAACCTACCGGGATTGAACCAAGCCAACACCATTGCCGAAAGCCCCAGCCTGAGTCGCACTGGCCGTTACCTAGTCTATTTGTCCAGCATCCAAGGGCGGCCCGACATTGCCCTTTATGATCGCCTCACCAAAAAAACTGACCTGTTAACCCTCAACTATCGCCAATGGGTCAGAAATCCAAAGATTAGCCCCGACGGCCGCTACATCGTTTTTGAAACCGCCAAACGGGGACAATGGGACATCGAAATTCTCGACCGGGGGCCCCAAATTGAACTGGACATTGCCGAGGGTACCCCCGTGGAAAATCCCCCCACCGCCCCATGATTAACCATGGGCAAAACTGAATTTTGCTTAAAGCTCCTTCACAAAAGGGGATTCAACATTATGCGATTCTAAAGAGTGGCGAAATTTAACCACTAACAATTAATTAAAAATTTATAAATCCATGGAACAGCCGATGAAACCAACGGTGATCATCACCGGAGCCTCCTCCGGGGTGGGTCTATATGGCGCTAAAGCGTTAATTGATCGGGGCTGGCACGTAATCATGGCCTGCCGCAATTTGGACAAAACCCAGAAAGTTGCCGACGAGTTGGGTTTTCCTAAAGATTCTTACAACATTATTAAACTAGATTTGGGCTATTTAGATAGTGTGCGGCGATTTGTGAGCCAGTTTCGAGAATTGGGACGTCCTCTCAAAGCCTTAGTTTGTAATGCGGCAGTTTACTTCCCTTTATTAGATGATCCCCTCTGGTCAGCGGATGACTATGAATTATCCGTCGCCACCAATCACCTGGGACATTTCTTGCTTTGCAATCTCTTGCTAGAAGACCTGAAAGCTTGTTCTGACGAAGATAAACGCCTAATTATCTTGGGTACCGTCACCGCCAACAGCAAAGAGCTTGGGGGCAAAATTCCCATCCCCGCTCCACCGGATCTGGGCAACTTTGAAGGGTTTGAAGCGGGCTTTAAAAAACCCATTACCATGATTAATAACAAAAAATTCAAATCGGGCAAAGCGTATAAAGATAGTAAGCTCTGCAATATGCTCACCACCAGGGAATTGCACCGTCGCTTCCACCAAGCAACGGGCATTGTTTTTAACTCCCTCTATCCCGGCTGTGTGGCCGATACTCCCCTGTTCCGCAACCACTATTCTCTATTCCGGACTATTTTTCCCTGGTTCCAAAAAAATGTTACCAAAGGCTATGTCAGCCAAGAATTGGCCGGGGAACGGGTGGCCATGGTGGTGGCCGATGACAAATTTAAAGAGTCCGGGGTGCATTGGAGTTGGGGCAACCGTCAGCAGGCGGGGCGGGAAGCTTTTGTGCAGGAACTTTCTGAACAGGGGAGTGATGCCCAAAAGGCCCAGCGCATGTGGGATTTAAGCGAAAAGTTAGTGGGTCTGGTTTAGTTCACCTGTAAATTCCCCCCAGCATTGGGGGGTCAGGGGGGCAAGTCAAAAATGATCAAACGGCGGCGATGGGATAGTCCCTGGACTGGTCCGTTTCTACTTCCCGGTCCACTGCGCCTTGGTAGGTGTCCACCACATGGTTGGGTAAAATGTCTTGCCCTTGGTTGAGGAAACTCCAACTCTGGCCCACATGGACATAGGTGCCTAGTCCCGTTGTGGGGGGCAGGAGAGGAATCACGTCGGCGAGGTTAACAATGCGGTAACTGTTGGGTACTTGGCGGGAATGGAGTTGGGCAAAGGCTATATCCCCAACCCTAGGGCAGGCGTAGCTATAAAGTTGGATCTGGGGCCGTAAATTAGGCAGGTTAACCGCTAAATCCAGGGCCGCCAGCACTGCCAGGGAAGCCCCCAAACTATGGCCAGTGATGTAACAGGGCACAGCCGGGTCTAATTTTCGGGCAATTTCCCTCGGAATGGGACTGACGATGCGGAGATAGTTTTCGATAAAGCCTTGGTGAATTTTGCCGAAATGTTGTCCCGATTGGCGATCGGTGAAGGGAATTTGCTGGGCCCGGAGATTGTTGACCCATTCCATGGTGGTTTGGGTACCCCGGAACACAATTAAATTGTGCTGGGGAGAACTGAGGACAAAACCGAGGTAAACGGGGATTTGTTGGGTTACTTTCACCACTTGGCGAATGGTTTCCCCCAGGGAATCTTCCGCTTGGTCCCAGGTTTGATCGAGGGGATCGCCCGTGTTATCTAAGGGAATTTGCACCGCAACGGATTCGGAAATTTTGGCTTCCTTGCCCCGAAAAGAAGCAATTTGTTTATACTTATCCAGGTCAGGGCTATAGGCTGGTAGCTGTTGGATATTGCCGTCGTAGCTGGGGATGGTTTTCCCCGTTAGGTATTGTTGGGTGGCAATCTTACTGCAACGGATCAGTAGTCGGGAAATTTGGCGATCGTAGGGCAGGATAGGGGGAGTGAGCCTAACACTGTTGATAATCTCCTCGCCCCGGTAAATTTTTTCCGCATCGGCTTCAAAGGCGGCACTTAACATATTGGTGCGGTCGGTGTTGGCGGCCTGGGCTCGGGCCAGTTCCTCCAACTGTTGCTGTTTTTGTCGATGGCGCTCCTCTTGGCCTATGGTGAATGCTCCCCCCAGGGCGGCTCCCCCTAGTAATAGTCTTCGGCGGTTAAAGATGCCCATGGTTTACGCTTCCCTGAGTCAGTCAGGCTGGATTGGTCCAAGATTTAACAAATCAGCGGGATGGTTGCTTGGCCGCACCATTGGCATAATACTGGTTGGTGCTTTGACCCAACATCCAGGTGAGGGTGAAAAGTCCCGCAAAGCCTTTAAAACTGTCGAAATAGGGCACCCAGATCCCGATCGCCAGTAGGATGACCCAGACTACAGAGGCTGTGATCACTGCGCCAATGGCCCCAAAAATATTACCGGCGATCGCCAAGAGGTCTTGTCCCCGGGGAAATTGCCAAACTTTACCAATGTCCCGACACATTTTGGCCAACAGAAATAACACCAGCAACAGCCGCAGGGAATAGTAACCGGCGATCGGCAATAGGGCCACGAGGCTAGTGCCCAAAGCGTAGTCGAAAACTAAATCCCTGGCCTGCCTGGCCCGGTGCAGATTTTTTTGCCAAAGTTCGACGGATGACTGCACTGTATTCTCAGACCGGTGATGCCGACAAAGGCCCAGAGCTACCCATTTTTGGGCAACCCCAGGGGGATTTTAACCCAATTTGAGGGTAGAGGTGATGCGCTCCATGGCTTCCTCCACATTGCTCCGACTGTTAAAAGCAGAAATGCGGAAATAGCCTTCTCCGGCCGCCCCAAAGCCAGAGCCAGGGGTACCTACCACATTCACCGTATGTAATAGCTTGTCGAAAAAGTCCCAACTGCTCAGGCCATCGGGGGTTTTGACCCACACATAGGGCGCATTGACCCCACCATAGACCATCAAACCGGCAGCGGCTAACTTCTCTCGAATAATGCGGGCATTTTCCAAATAAAAGGCAATCAGTTCCTGTACCTGGGCTTGGCCTTCCGGGGAATAAACAGCCTCGGCCCCCCGTTGGATAATGTAGGAAACCCCATTAAATTTGGTAGATTGGCGGCGGTTCCAGAGTTTCCATAATTCCACGTCACTGCCATCGGCGGCTTTGGCGGTTAAAGTTTTTGGCACCACAGTGAAGGCGCAACGGGTGCCGGTGAAACCAGCATTCTTGGAAAAGGAGCGAAACTCAATGGCACAGTTCCTGGCCCCTTCAATTTCATAGATGGAATGGGGCAAGGTGGGATCGGTGATAAATGCTTCGTAGGCCGCATCAAAAAAGATGATCGAACCATGGGCCAGGGCATAATCTACCCACTCCTTTAAATAGGCTTTAGTGGCAGTGGCTCCGGTGGGATTGTTGGGAAAACAAAGGTAAATTAAATCTACTTTTTGGCTCGGAATTGCCGCTGTGAACTCATTTTCCGCCGAAATGGGCAGGTAAACCAGGCCGCCGTATTCCCCTTTGTCGTTGGCATCGCCGGTGTGCCCCGCCATTACATTAGTATCCACATAGACGGGATAGACAGGATCGGTGACGGCAATGGTGTTATTTTTGCCAAAAATATTGAGAATATTGCCGGTGTCACATTTGGAACCGTCGGAGATGAAAATTTCTTCGGCACTAACTTCACAGCCCCGGGCTTGGAAATCGTGCTGGGCAATTTTTTCCCGTAACCAAGCGTAACCCTGTTCCGGACCATAGCCCTTAAAGGTTTGGCGATCGCCCATGTCGTCGATGGCTTTGGCCATGGCCTGGCGACAAGCAAGGGGCAGGGGTTCCGTCACATCCCCAATACCAAGTTTGATCACCTGGGCGTTAGGATTGGCAGTGGTGAAAGCATTTACCCGCCGAGCAATTTCGGGGAACAGGTAACCGGCTTTGAGCTTGAGATAGTTGTCGTTGATACTGGCCATGGCTTGGTGATTAAAGGGCGATCGCCATTATAAAAGGTGAGTTACCCCTCACCGTAGGGAAGTTGACAATGGGGTTATGCCCGCTCCAACCAACCCTACTCCCCTTGGTTCATTGACGGCGACGGCCGTAGCTACTCCAATTTCCTGCAAAATCTATCCTTACATCACATCTCGATCAAACATTTATGTCCCAGTGGATCACAGAATGGATTCCCCAGGTGATGAATCAGTTAGGCTACGGGGGGATCAGTCTTTTAATGTTTTTAGAAAACCTCTTTCCCCCCATCCCTTCCGAATTGATCATGCCCCTAGCTGGTTTTGCCGTTGCCCAGGGAAAATTGGCATTATTCCCGGCGATTGTGGCAGGCATTGTTGGGACAATTTTGGGAGCTTATCCCTGGTACTACATTGGTAAATTGGTCAGTGAAGAACGGTTAGAACAACTTGCCGACCGTTATGGTAAGTGGATTGGCCTAGATGCCAAGGACATTCACAAAGCTAACGTTTGGTTTGGTCGCTATGGTCATCAATCAGTGTTCTTGGGACGTTTGGTACCTGGCATCCGCACCATGGTCTCTTTGCCTGCAGGCATCAATGCCATGGGTCTTATTTCCTTCACCCTCTATAGCTTGGGAGGCATATCCCTCTGGGTAACCTTTCTCGCCAATGCCGGCTATAAACTGGGTAATAACTATGACTTAGTGGAGCAATACTTGGGGCCGGTGTCAAAAATTGTCCTGGTTAGTGTGGCCGCCATCATAGTGTTGTCAATTGTTCGCAAACAGCTACGTCGGAGGGCTTGATTTTTGGGCTCCCACTCCTGTGTAATCTCGTAAATTTCCTAGTTGATCCTATCCTTGCCCCACGGGCCACTAGGCTAAAATTAGGGCTTGGCTATATTCGATCATCCTGATCCTGGGGAAGCTTACTGTGATTGCACAACTTAATACACAACCACAAGGACCGGGACCCCAGGCGATCGCCAATGTGCTTGAACAAGGGCATTTGCTAAAAAATTGGCTGGTGGAAACATTGAATGCTCCCATCTTTAAGTTGGGAACTGAGAGCATCACTTTGTGGTGGATTGTTCAGGCTTGTTTTCTGCTTTTATTGGTGGGAGTATTTGCCAAGGCCACCAAACAATTTCTCAAAAAAATTCTCCTGCTCAGACTAGGATTTAGTGAAGGCAACCGAGAAGTAATTGGTACATTAACAAGTTTAGGTGTAGCAGTATTAGGCTTTATTATTGTGCTGCAAGGCATGGGCTTGGAACTGGCTAGCTTTGCCGTAATTATGGGGGGACTGGGAATCGGTATTGGTTTTGGCTTGCAGGAATTAACTAGGAATTTAGTCAGTGGTTTAACAATTTTTGGCGAAAATAAACTCAAAGTTGGTGACTTAATTGAATTTAATGACCACATTGGTTACATCAAAGAAATTTCCATTCGCTCTACGATAATCCGCACCTTTAGAGGCAGTGACCTAGTGGTGCCCAACACCGATTTAACCAGCAACTTAGTAATCAACTGGAACTATGAAAATTGTAGCGGTCGCCTCGAAGTGCCAGTCAGTGTGGCCTATGGCAGTGACTTAGTTCTAGTGACGGAAGTGCTATTGGAATCCGCCGCCATGGAAAAAAATATTGTCAGTGAGCCAGCACCAAAAGCAGTTTTTCTTGGGTTTGGCGAAAATTCTCTTAATTTTGAACTCTGGGTTTGGACTGAAAGAATCGACCAAAGATTTCTGATCTTTAGCTCTCTCAATCACATCATTCAATATAATTGTCGTCGCCGGGGAATTAATATGCCCTTCCCCCAAAGGGATCTATGGCTAAGAAATCCAGAAAGCATCTCTCTAGCAGTTAGCAATCAAGAAAATAAGGTTCCAGCCCCTGGAGAAAAATTAGATAATTCTCCCACCCTCACCCAGCTATTGAAGAAAAACTTCTGCTTTCAAAAACTCAATGATCTTGAAATTAGAAATGTGATTGAAATGGGGAAACGATGGCATTTATCGGCGGGAGAAACCTTAGTCAAACAAAATCAGTACCACAGCTATTTTTGTGTCGTGCTCACTGGGGCAATAAATGCCATTTATGAAAATGAAAAAATCAGCAACCGTATATTTACTTTCAGACAAGGGGAATTCTTTGGTGAGTTACCTTTGATGCTGGAAGTCCCCTATCCCACCACCATGATCGCCGCTGAAGAATCCACCCTTTTCCTAATCGGTAAAGACTGTTTTCACAAACTTCTATCTACCCACCCCCATCTATCCATACGGGTGGCGGAGGAATTGGGTAAACGTCAGGGTGCTCTCCAGGGATATGAACAGAAACTAAAAGAAATGGGACTACTGGCTGAGGCGGATCTGAAAAATCCTGTGGACTGGATTAGGCAAAGAATCAACAAAATTTTTGATGTTAGCCAAAAGTCTTGATCTCGTTAGCTAAAGCTTATAGGCGGTAATGCTTTTTTAAAAGTTTCAAGGAGATAAATCTATCCTCGTTGTTATGGCATACTTCTATTTTATTAATCGATAAATCTGAAGTTGCTACCATAGGAATTAGATTAGTAGAAACGATTAGGTTTCAATTATATCGAAACTATTGAATGGTTAACCGTTTCATCATTAGGCCAGTAGAGTCCGTGCAAAATCTGCAAAGCTTAATGCAGCCATTATAGGGACTGGTAACTACGGTAAGATCAGAAGTTGGAAGTACCTCACCCTAACTGATCGTCTAGAGACAAGCCATGGTTGCACAAATCGAGTCACAACAACAGTATGAACAGGCTACCCAGGCGATCGCCAAGGAACTATTAGCCCAGACCAGGGAGAAACGATCGCTATGGGACAAAATTGGCGATAATCTGCGGCTCGATGACAAATTGCTGGATTGGACCATGGGTCATCCGGGGTTGCGGGTGCAATTGTTCAAATTCATTGACTGTCTACCAGCGTTGCAGAGTAATAGTGAGATTGCCAACCATCTCCAGCAGTATATGGGCGAAGAGGAGGTGGAGTTACCGGAGGCACTGAAAAAACTGTTGAACTTTGCTGATGCCCATTCTACGCCAGCCCAGATTGCAGCGGGAACGGTGAGTAAGGCCACGGAACAGTTGGCATTTAAATACATTGCTGGGGAAACGATCGCCCAGGTGATCAAAACGGTGGAACGACTCCGCAAGGAAAAAATGGGCTTTACCATTGATTTACTGGGGGAAGCGGTAATTACGGAATCGGAGGCGGCGGAATATTGGCAGAACTATTTAGACTTGATGGCCCAGTTATCCCAGCAGGCAAAATCCTGGTCAAAGGTGGCCCAGATTGATGAGGCAGACGGGGAAATGTTGCCCCAGGTGCAGGTATCGGTAAAGTTAACGGCCTTTTATTCCCAATTTGATCCCCTTGACCCTGAGGGCAGTAAAGCAAAAGTCTGTGAACGGATTCGGGCATTGTTGCGACGCGCCCAAGAATTAGGGGTCGCTGTCCACTTCGACATGGAGCAGTACCACTATAAAGACCTGATTTTAAATATTCTCAAGGAATTGTTGGTGGAAGAAGAGTTCCGTTCCCGCACCGATATTGGCATCACCATGCAGGCCTATCTGCGGGATTCAGCGGCGGATCTAGAAGGGTTAATTCCCTGGGCCAAACATCGAGGTTATCCCATCACAGTGCGCCTGGTGAAAGGGGCCTATTGGGATCAGGAAACCATTAAAGCCCAACAAAACCATTGGCAAATTCCCGTTTACGTGGAAAAAGCCCAAACCGATGCCAATTATGAACGCATGACCCGGCTATTACTGGAAAACCACCAATATTTGTATGCCGCCATTGGTAGCCATAATGTCCGTTCCCAAGCCCTGGCCTGTGCGATCGCCGAAGAGTTAAACATTCCCAAACGACGTTATGAAATGCAGATTCTCTATGGCATGGGGGAACCCTTGGCCCGGGCGATCGTGAAACGGGGTCATCGGGTGCGGGTCTATGCGCCCTACGGTAAGCTACTGCCGGGCATGGCCTATTTGATTCGACGGTTACTGGAAAATACGGCCAATAGTTCTTTTCTACGCCAAAACCTAGAGGAGCGTCCCATTGAAGAATTAATTACTCCGCCCCAGGTTAAAGGCATTAATGACCTGCCCACCAAGGGTTATCCCAACGCCCCTGATACGGATTATGCCGATGCTGACCTGCGCCAAAAAGCCTTCCAAGCCCTAACCCGGGTTAAACAGCAATTAGGCAAAACCTATCTGCCCTACATTAACGGCGAGTACGTCGAAACCGAGACCTATATTGATTCCGTTAATCCCTGTTGTCCATCCCAGGTGATTGGCAAGGTGGGGCTAATCAGCGTTGACCAGGCGGATCATGCCCTGGAAATGGCTAAAGCGGCCTTCCATGCTTGGAAGAAAACGCCAGTACGTGAT
>NZ_JADEWJ010000147.1:0-9417 GCF_015207725.1 Synechocystis sp. LEGE 06083 | reverse complement strand
CCCAAATAGTGCAACTACTGAAAAGTACCCCCGCCGGCCAACTCTGTCTGCCAGTGGCCGTGGGAGAGTGGTGGATTCTGCTCAGGCTAGAAAAATACATTTCTAGTCAACTGGATGACAATATCCGGCAACGGTTGCGCAATGATCTTTTCCAAACCTGGTTGAGCCAACAAATCCAAACCAAAATCGAGTTTGCCGTCCCTTCTCCCCCTGAAACGTCGCAGATAGATACTGATTTGGTCGTAACTCAGGAATAACCAGCCCTAGACCTTCGCCCTTACCCTCGGCAGTCCCTCCCCAGGGGAATGCTTGCTTAGCGGGGGCTAACCTATGCAAAAATGGAGACTCTATGCCCACAGCGCCATTTTTTGGCTTCTGTGCCCGTAGACCCTGTCCATAAACCAAGCCAACCCTAGAGAAAAACCCTATGAATGTCGGCGATCGTGTTCGAGTCACCTCCTCCGTTGTGGTTTACCACCATCCAGAACATAAAAAAATAGCCTTTGATTTGCAAGGTATGGAAGGGGAAGTGGCCGCCGTATTGACCGAATGGCAGGGCAGACCCATTAGTGCCAATTTGCCGGTGTTGGTGAAATTTGAAAAACGGTTCAAAGCCCATTTCCGCCCTGATGAAGTCAGCATTATTGAGGGTTGATCTGCTTCTCTTCGATACAGCGCCGTGGCTTTTTCAATTACTTACTCAATCAAGTTGATTAAAATGTTGATTGAGTGAGATTTGACTCTTTTCAGTAACATTGGGGATTCCCCAGAAGCTTTGCCCATGGCTAGATCAAATAAAGAAGGTAATCCGTCCCCAGAATCAGGTAGGGAACAGCCCTGGTGGAATCGTCCTGTGTTGGGGAAAGGAAGCCTAATTGAAGGCATTATTCAGACTAAACCGGATGTACCGGAAGAAGCTTTAATTGACCACAGAAAACACGTCAGCGATCTCTATATTTTTGCTAAAACGGCTGAAGCGATCGACAGTCCCCAGTTTTTGGACCAAGAATTCATCACCTACATTAAAATTCAATATATGTTGGACAATGATCTGGGGGAATATGGGGGACTTAAACAAAGTTACCGATACTTAGAGCTAGCTATTGACGTCAAAGATTTGCTCCTGTTTATTAACCAAACTGAACTTAGATACCGGGGTTATAAGCAACAGGAGTTTTATGACCAGGTGCCCCATATTCTCAAGGAATCGGAAGATGCCGACACCTTCAAACAACAGCTAGAAGTCACTGTAGCTGAAGCCATTGACCAAACAAAAACGCCGGAGGGGAAAGATGCTCTTAGCCACTACGTTGATAACCTAAAGCAAATATCAGATAATCCCCTAGGACTCAACTTACTGAGAAGATTTCATTCTTTTGAACAGTCTGACTATTCTGTGTTGGTGAGTATTTCAGACCTAATTCGCAATATTGAAATTCGAAGCATTCACGACCTTGCTGTTTTAACCCATCTGGTTAACAAAAACATTGCCGTTTTTGATAAAATCAGCCAAATTATTCAGATACCAGCGGAAAAAAATAATAGCCGTTCCTTTGCTTTGATGATACAATTCATCGCCCTGAACCATCAACATGGCAATACGGCTCTAAAATTTGAACAATTAATTAAAGTACTGCGACAGTGGTTAAAATATTATTGCTCAATTATTAGTATTCAACAAGCTTACCCTGAAGCTGACTACAAACAACCACCGGAATTTGCCGAGCCAATTGCGGGAGAAAAAATTTATCGAAAATACTTGAATGTCCTAACGGATAAAACTCAACAAATTTATTACTATGATCTGGGGCAAAATGTGCCCCTATAAAGCTCTATAAAGTTTGAAGAATTTTATTTCCTTTGTTTCTAATAGATAGACAAAGTTTAAAAAGTCCCAGTTGACTGCCCCCAGCTCTCTATCTGGCAGGCTAAAATTTTTCTATAGTGAGTGATTAGAAAGCTGCTCAATCTTACTCTGGGCATACAATCCCCAGTAAATTAGACAATGGGCTTGGGTTAATTAGCTAATATAGTACAATTCTATTTATTAGCCCCGCCATTGCCTATGGCATCAATATTTCATTGGCTTTGAGTGTCACTATGGGTTCCAATTTCCCTAACAGGAAAATTTTGCCAACGGCCGGGGATGGGTTTGAGCAATCCATAGCTAGATTGATTGTGAGCATTATTCCGGTGCAAGCAATTTATTATTGGAACTTAGGAACTACCCCTGCCGGAGTGGAAATTATTCCTACCCTCTCCATTGTTCTTCAGACTGAGCATGCCCCAAGGTTCATGGCGGAAAAATGCCTCAAATTTATTGGCGATCGCCAAGAAGAGTTACAACAGGGAAAGAGCTTATTAACCGATTTAAAACAACACTGGCAAGAAATTAACCCAGCTAGTTTTGATTCTGGGGCAGTGCAGGGAAACATTCATGGCGATTTGCCTTACTTCCTCTTACCTATTTTTCAGCACAATCAATATGTTAGTGGCATTTGCTTAGTTTGGCCCCACAGCCAATGGCGTCTTGAGCAATATCGTTTTCTGCAGGAAGTGGGTACGGTGTTTGCCTACCAATACCATGGTGAGTCTGAAGCATGGCCTTCCCAAGAAAGTTACAAGGTTGGCGATCGCCATGCCCCCATGACGATTAACTTGAGCCATATTCACCACGAATTTAGGACTCCCCTCACGGCCATTATTGGTTTTGCTAGAATGCTAAGGGATGAACTTTATGGCAAATTAAATCTTAAACAACACCAATATGTGCAAGGTACGTTAAACTCTGCCGAACATTTACTGTCCCTAGTGAATGATTTTCTCGATCTGTCAAAAATTGATGCCCGTTGCGAAGAATTATTCTATGAACAGGTGGCAGTGGAAGACCTATGTCTTTCGGTAATTTCCATGGTGCAAACTAAGGCTAAAGAGAAACAATTAGCCCTAAATTTGACCATTGATGATGGAGTAGATTTTTGCTATGTCGATCAAAGGCGTTGGAAACAAATCTTAATTAATCTCCTTTCCAATGGGGTCAAATTTACCTCCCAGGGGAGTGTGACCTTGGCGGTCAAAGCCACCGAGGAAGCATTAATTTTTTCCGTGATTGACACTGGCATTGGCATCAGCCCGGAAGATCAGAGGGATTTGTTTCAACCTTTTAAGCAAATTTCCCCTCCCCTTAGTTTTGCTGAAAAAGGTACTGGCCTGGGGTTAGCCCTCTCCCGTCGCTTGGCCCAACTCCATGGTGGTGATATTCAATTAACTTCAACTCCTGGGGTTGGTAGCTGTTTTTCAGCGATTCTGCCCCCGAAAACACCAGCCAAAAATCACCAAACCTGACAATAGCGTGATTGAAAGTTGGCAGTTTTATGGATAAAATTCTGTTGTTAAAATCATCACAATTTACTGAACTTAGGATAAAAACAAACATGGGAGAATCAAAGCGTCGTAAACAATCCCTTGGCGATCGCTATGGCCAGGATCAACGGATTGTGGAGTGGCTGCCTTTAACAAAAAAACAAGCCGAGGATTTCTATAAATGGACTACCAAAGGAGCCTGGATTGGCATTGGTGTGATGGCGGGCTTGTGGGTCACAGTCAGATTTATTGGCCCCACTTTTGGCTGGTGGACTGTCCAGTAAACCGGCGATCGCCGAGTCCCAACGTCGGGAAAAGCAGTTAATATGGGGAAGACGCCGTTCTTTGCCGCCCTATGGTTACCCTTAATGAAACTGACTTGTTGGTGGTTCGGGGAGTTCAGTTCCGGGACCTGGAAAATTTAGATAAACTGACCGACCAACAGGGGGCAATGTCGGGCAGTTCATTGGCGGGTAGATTGCCGCAGAATCTTTTCTGGTACGGCATGCTCAGGGCCTTGGGTTGTTTTCCCAATCCGTTGCAACATCTTTTCCATTGCTTTGTGGCGGAGCAAAAACCCCAGGGTACCATCGGTGGCTTTGTGCAGGTGACCCCGTTCAACACCAGTCGCTCCACTTGGAAAATAGAGCAACTGTCGGTGCAAGCCCAGGCCATCCAGCCGGAATTGGTAACAGACCCGAAAGGTATGGGGTCCCAGCTATTGCGCTACTGTTTTCAAAATGTCTGGGAAGCCCGCACCTGGGTGTTGGATGTGGACGTAAATGATAAAAATATCCTTGCTCTTTACCGTCAGAATGGTTTTCAGCCCCTAGCCCAAATTACCCATTGGTCCTTGTCGGCGGAACTGTTGACCAGTCTGGCCCAGAACGATCCTGACTTACCCAATTTGCTGCCCGTAAGCAATGCTGATGCGGCCCTGCTCTGTCAGCTTGATTGTGTTTCCATGCCCCCTTTGATGCGTCAGGTATTTGATCGCCATGTGGCGGATTTCAAGCGGCGCTTTTTGAGTTCCCTATTAAACCGTTGGCAAAATTGGTACACCCACCAGGAAGAAGTCAGTGGCTACGTCTTTGAACCTCAACGCAAAGCGGCGATCGCCTATTTCAAACTCACCCTGTCCACCGACGGCCAACAGGCCCACCAAGCGGAATTAACCGTACATCCTGCCTATACTTGGCTCTACCCCAAACTGCTAGTGAAAATGGCTCAACTAGTCCAAGGACTTCCTCCCCAAGCCCTCATGTTAGAGTCGGCCGATTATCAACATGAACGGGAAGAATATTTGGAACAGTTGGGGGCCCAGCGTCAGCAACATCGTTTGTTGATGTCCCGTTCCGTCTGGCACAAACTCAAAGAAACTAAGCCGGAGCGATTGCAACTTTCAGAAGTATTACAGGGACTACAGCCATTGCCCCGCACCCCCATTCCCAGTCGTATGTCTCTGTTGAATTTGCCGTTAAAATCCCAAAAAGACCGTCCAGATAACCAAGATAAACAGGTTAATTTGGGGCACGAAGATTTACCGGAAAACGGTCATCACATTTAAATCTTAGGGTCTGTTGGTAACATTCCGATTTGCTCAATCAATTCCCCAATACCGGGAATTTTTTCACTAGTTTCTGCCCTATTGAAGGGAGCGGTAGGGTGAGAATTTCCAGTGATTTAACCGCTCAATCCGGAGCTTAAGAAGAAGCTTTCCCTTGCTCAGGGTTGGGCACAGGGTCATAACCCCCCGGATGTAGGGGATGGCAGCGCAAAATCCTTTTCAGAGCCAGATAACTACCCCGCCAGACTCCGTGGATTTCCACCGCATCTAAGGCGTACTGGGAGCAAGTGGGCTGAAAACGACAACTGGGTGGAAACAACGGTGAAATCAAGACCCGATAGAGTTTGATCAGAGTTAAAAGTAATTTTTTCATCATTTACTAGTGACTATTGATCATAGAATAACAACTTTTTAATTGGGGCTCTAATTAATCTTTAAATTTTCCTTATTCACAACTAATTTATTCATGTTTATTGGTGGTGGATAATTGTTGAAAATAATGCCATGGCTCCATTTCCACGTTGTTAGATTAGCGCCAAGCCCCATATAATATGCCATAACCCTGATCCAATCTAGCTTCTGGTCTCCGACCTCCCTATGAAAAGTGCTTTTTTAGACCGTCTCCACAGTCCCGATCGCCCGGTATTAGTCTTTGACGGGGCTATGGGTACAAACCTGCAGGTACAAAACCTAACGGCAGCGGATTTTGGCGGGGCGGAATACGAAGGCTGTAATGAATATTTAGTCCATACTAAGCCAGAGGCGGTAGCCACGGTGCATCGTGCTTTTTATGAAGCGGGGGCCGATGTGGTAGAAACAGATACCTTTGGGGGCACCCCCTTGGTGTTGGCGGAGTACGATTTGGCAGATCAAAGCTATTACTTGAATAAGGCGGCGGCGGCGTTGGCCAAGTCAGTGGCGGCGGAATTTTCCACCCCAGAAAAACCACGATTTGTGGCGGGTTCCATGGGGCCGGGGACTAAGTTACCCACCCTAGGTCATGTGGACTATGACAGCCTCAAGGATGCCTATGTGGTCCAGGTACGGGGCCTGTACGACGGCGGGGTGGATTTATTGCTAGTTGAAACCTGTCAGGATGTGTTGCAAATTAAGGCGGCCCTGAATGCCATTGAACAGGTCTTTGCCGAAAAAGGCGATCGCCTACCATTGATGGTGTCAGTCACCATGGAAACCATGGGTACCATGCTGGTGGGTACGGAGATGGCGGCGGCCTTGGCCATTTTGGAACCCTATCCCATCGATATTTTGGGGCTGAACTGTGCCACCGGGCCGGACTTGATGAAGGAGCACGTCAAATATCTTTCTGAACATTCTCCCTTTGTGGTGTCCTGTATTCCCAATGCTGGTTTGCCAGAAAACGTTGGCGGCCAAGCTTTTTATCGCCTCACCCCGGTGGAACTGCAAATGTCCCTGATGCACTTCATTGAAGACCTGGGGGTACAGGTAATCGGTGGCTGTTGCGGCACCAGACCAGATCACATCAAAGCTTTGGCGGACATTGCCAAGGATCTGCATCCGAAGGAGCGTCAACCCCGGTACGAACCCAGCGCCGCCTCTATTTATTCCACCCAAACCTATGCCCAGGAAAATTCTTTCTTAATCGTAGGGGAAAGGCTCAATGCCAGTGGTTCCAAAAAATGTCGGGATCTGCTCAATGCCGAAGATTGGGACAGTTTAGTTTCCCTCGCTAAATCCCAAGTAAAAGAAGGGGCCCAAATCCTTGATGTCAACGTGGATTATGTCGGTCGGGATGGGGTGCATGACATGAAAGAATTGGCTTCCCGTTTAGTCAATAATGTCACCCTGCCTTTAATGTTGGACTCCACCGAATGGCAAAAAATGGAAGCCGGTTTAAAGGTAGCCGGGGGAAAATGTATTCTCAATTCCACCAACTACGAAGACGGCGAAGAAAGATTTTATAAACTATTGGAAATTGCTAAGGAATATGGGGCTGGCATTGTCATCGGCACCATCGATGAAGATGGCATGGGGCGCACGGCCGATAAAAAATTTGAGATTGCCAAACGGGCCTACGAAGCGGCGATCGCCTTTGGTATTCCGGCCACGGAAATTTTCTTTGATCCTTTAGCCCTGCCCATTTCCACCGGCATTGAAGATGATCGAGAAAACGGTAAAGCCACCGTGGATGCCATCCGCAGAATTCGCCAGGAATTACCGAATTGTCATATTTTATTGGGGGTTTCTAACGTTTCCTTTGGTTTGAATCCCGCCGCCCGCCAGGTGCTCAATTCCATCTTTCTCCACGAATGTATGCAGGTGGGTATGGATGCGGCCATTGTCAGTGCCAATAAAATTTTACCCTTGGCAAAAATTGACCCAGAACAACAACAGGTGTGCCTAGATTTAATCTATGATCGACGGGAATTTGACGGGGAGCGCTGCACCTATGACCCGTTAACTAAGCTAACAACCTTATTTGAAGGTAAAACCACTAAACGGGATAAATCCGGTGACGCTAATTTGCCGGTGGAAGAAAGGCTGAAACGCCACATTATTGATGGAGAAAGACTGGGTTTAGAAGATGCGTTGAATGAAGCTCTAAAACTTTATCCTCCCCTAGATATTATTAATATTTATTTATTAGATGGCATGAAAGTGGTGGGGGAACTATTCGGCTCCGGACAGATGCAATTACCCTTCGTACTGCAATCGGCCCAAACCATGAAAGCGGCAGTGGCTTTTCTGGAACCTCACATGGATAAGGATGATTCCGCCGACAATGCCAAGGGTACTTTTTTAATTGCCACCGTTAAAGGGGATGTGCACGATATTGGTAAAAATTTAGTGGATATTATTCTTTCCAACAATGGCTATAGGGTAATTAATTTAGGCATTAAACAGCCAGTGGAAAACATTATCGAAGCCTACAAAGAACATAAGCCTGACTGCATTGCCATGAGTGGTTTGTTGGTGAAATCCACCGCTTTTATGAAGGAAAATCTAGAAGTTTTTAACAATGAAGGTATCACTGTCCCCGTTATTTTAGGGGGAGCCGCGTTAACTCCTAAATTTGTCCATCAAGATTGTCAAAGCACTTACAAAGGCCAAGTAATTTACGGTAAGGACGCCTTTGCTGATTTGCATTTCATGGATAAACTTATGCCCGCTAAAAGTGCCGCTAGCTGGGATGATTTCCAAGGATTTTTGGGCGAATATGCTGAAGAAAATGGCCACGCCCCCATGGCAGATAATGACGCCAAAACTAACTTTGGCATCGAAGAAGAAAAGTTAATTGATGCGGGGAAACAACCCACAGAGCCAGAGGTCATTGATACCGTTCGTTCCGAAGCAGTAGATCCTAATATTGCAAGGCCGATGCCACCTTTCTGGGGTACGAGGATTTTACAACCCAGTGATATTGGCCTGGAAGAAGTGTTTCCCCTTTTGGACTTGCAAGCTCTCTTTGTCGGTCAGTGGCAATTCCGCAAACCCAGAGAGCAATCCCGCGAAGAATATGACCAGTTCTTGGCAGAAAAAGTCCATCCGATTCTGGCCGAATGGAAGGCGAAAGTCATAGCGGAAAATTTACTCCATCCCACGGTGGTTTATGGTTATTTTCCCTGTCAATCCCAAGGCAATACCTTATTAATTTACGATCCTGAACTGATCAGCCAAAATAATGGCCAAATTCCTCCGGATGCAACGGCGATCGCCAAGTTTGAGTTTCCCCGGCAAAAATCAGGGCGACGGCTTTGTATTGCGGACTTTTTTGCTCCAAAAGAATCGGGGATTACCGATGTTTTTCCCATGCAAGCGGTGACAGTAGGGGAAATTGCAACGGAATATGCGAGGAAACTATTTGCCGGCGATAATTACACCGATTACCTCTACTTCCATGGCATGGCAGTGCAAATGGCGGAAGCTTTAGCCGAGTGGACCCACCAACGGATACGCCAGGAATTGGGCTTTGGGCATTTAGACCCCGATAACATTCGTGATCTTCTCCAACAACGTTACCAAGGTTCCCGTTACAGTTTTGGCTACCCTGCTTGCCCCAACATGCAGGATCAATACACCCAATTGGAACTGTTACAAACAGAACGGATCGGCTTGTATATGGACGAAAGTGAACAGGTTTATCCGGAACAATCGACAACGGCGATCATTGCCTACCATCCCACTGCCAAATATTTCAGTGCTTAACTCAGAGTGACGATTAAATTCATTAACAAATAACTAGGATTTTTCTGTTTAGAGTATCCCTCTTTCATCAAAATGGGTGAATTAGAATGGAGATAAAAGGCTGGAAAGCTTGGAGGGAGTATGACGAAGGTAAGAGAAGCGAAAAAGACAGTACAATGTGTAGACACGTATAGTGAACTGTATAAAGATATATTTCCAGATGTGAGAGCTTATGAAGCTTTTAAATACCTGATGGTGGGAATATTAAGTGATATAAAAAGAAAAAGCTTGCCAGCGATAGCATCATCATTAGGATTAGAAAA
>NZ_JADEWJ010000146.1:0-9435 GCF_015207725.1 Synechocystis sp. LEGE 06083 | reverse complement strand
GTACCCCGCCTTGGCATCACCGCCCTATTGGCGATCGAAACCATGCTCAAAGATGCATTAGCTAAGCAACGGGAAGTTTTTTTGGTGGGGGCTAAGGGTCAAGTCCAAGCTCGCTTGCAAAGGTTGCCGGTGTTGGCGCAACTATCTCCCCATCATCGTTTGGAAAGTCGTTTGCTCGCTTTACAAATGGCCGCCGCCTGTATCAATGTTGATTAGGCGTTTAATGGCTTTTGGGCTGGGGATTTATGTTTGGCAAATATCGACCAAAAAATCTTGATAACTGGCATTACCGTAATCTTTTTTGGTCAATTGTTTCATTACTGCTTTTTGCCATGTTTGTGAAAACGCAAATAGGAGGAGTTATTACTTCCGTCTTGTTTACGGTGACCATTCTGGTAATGGTAAAAAATATGGCCATTAGCTCTCTCTGGAAAACTTTTCTACGGGGACTGGTGGCGATCGCCTTGGGCTGTGATTTATTAACTTTGTTGATTAGTAACCCAACCATTTCCCAAAGACTATTTACTTGGGCAGATATAGTCTATGCGGTGTTCTTCGGAGCGGCGGTGATTACCATTAGCCAACAATTGAACAAGGCTCAAAAAGTCGACCAAAATATTTTACTGGGAGCTATCAGTGTTTATTTACTGATTGGAGTCTTTTGGTTTTTACTTTACCGGATCTCCTATATTATCTCCCCTACCAATTTTAACGAATTACAAAGTGATGGAATTAACAATTTCGTCTTGCTCTATTTTAGCTTTACGACTTTGACCACCCTGGGTTACGGCGATATTCTCCCCACAGATTCCATTGCCATGGGATTGTCCAATATGGAGGCGGTTATCGGTCAAATGTATTCAGTAATTTTCGTTGCCCGCCTGGTTAGTCTCTACACTAACGATCTTAATCGTCACAACCAAACCCAGGAGAAAAAAGAATCCGACTAGGCACCCCTGCGAGAAAATTCATCCCTTGGCACAATGGTAGAAGCGAAACCTAGCCCAAACAGTATCACTTAGCTCATTTCATGGTAGTCTCCGCCACTGATCATTCAGATAGAACCACATCCCAAACTGGCGATCGCCAAGGCTCATCACCCAGCCCGTCGGAGTCAGAACCAATCCTTTGTCCCCATTGTCGCCGCACGGCCAGTAATGGCATTAAATGCAAGGGAATTTGCGTTGCCGATAGCGATTATTGAGCATTTTCCGGATTTTCATCATCATCAACCTGAGCTTCTGGTGTTTCCTGGGGCGATTCCGTCACAGTTTCTTCGTCCACCACTTCACTGGTAATCAGATTTAAAAACACATCTTCCAAGGTGGGGCGTAGCCGTTGCATTTCGTACAAATCCCAACCCTGGGTAACGATCGCCTGGGCTAATTGTTGCCCCAGTTCCTCCAGTTGATTACTCCGCACCAAAATTTGCTGACGTTCCTGCTGTTGGGGATGGCTTTTAATCTCCACCTCTTCCACACCGGGCAAGGACTGTAAACAACGGGCGATCGCCGTTCCCTCTGCCCCAGCTACCTCCAACTGATAACTGAGATTACCTCTTAAATCTGCTAGTAAATTTTCCGGGGTATTGGTGGCCACCACCCGCCCTTGGTTGATGATGGTTACCCGGTCACAGGTCATGCTCACCTCCGGCAAAATGTGGGTGGAAAGGATGATGGTGTGCTCCTCTGCCAAACTTTTAATTAAGTTACGCACTTCGATAATTTGCTTTGGGTCCAGTCCCACCGTGGGTTCATCCAAAATAATCACCGCCGGATCATGGACAATGGCCTGGGCAATGCCCACCCGTTGCTTAAATCCCTTGGACAGCTTGCGAATCAGGACTTTTCGTTTTTCCGTCAACTGGCACCGTTCCATGGCCCAGGTCACCCGCTGGCGGCGATCGCCTGGTTTAACTCCCTTAATGCTAGCCACAAAGCCCAAAAAGCTTTCCACTGTCATATCCCCATAGAGAGGGGGATTTTCCGGTAGATAACCAATGCGTTTCCGCACCGCTAGGGATTGTTCATGGACATCAAACCCTGCCACCCGCACTGTCCCGGTAGTGGCCGGAATGTAGCCAGCCAAAATCCGCATGGTAGTGGTTTTCCCTGCGCCGTTGGGGCCCAAAAAACCGAGAATTTCGCCTTTTTGTACCGAAAAGTCCACATCCTGGATCGCAGTGGTGGAACCGTAAACTTTGCTGAGATGTTCAACCTCAATCATGGCGGGGGAAATTAGTGAGTAAATAACCTGGGCATATTATCCCCTTTTCTTGGCCGGGCCCCAAGTGAGGTGGGTCAACCCGAAACTACTCTAGATTTATCTGCGTTCCCAATGGCTGGTTGGCAAGGTCTTGATTAACCCACTAAAGCAATCAAAATTCTGGGGGACTTTTCTCTAGCTTCCCTTCAAACTGTTGCAGAGAGAGAGAGCTTTTTAAACACTCTCTAACTTCTGACAATCTTCTCTTTACCTTTAAAATGGATTAAGGCTGTTCTAAAAAAAGCCATTGCCACTCAACTTCACCCATATTTTCCCCATGCCGGAGTCATCCACCCCTTCCCTGTTGGTCCCCAACTTTTCCCCTCGTGCGGCGGCGGTACATCGAGTCACTAAAGAAACGGATGTGCGAGTGAGTTTGAATTTGATGGGCAGTGGTTTATGTCATGTGGCTACGGGAGTTCCGTTCTTAGATCATATGTTGCATCAGATTGCTTCCCACGGTTTGATTGACCTGGAAGTGAACGCGACTGGGGACATTGAAATTGATGACCACCACACCAACGAAGATGTGGGTATTACCCTTGGCCAGGCTTTAGCTGAAGCCCTTGGCGATCGCCGTGGTATTAATCGGTTTGGCCATTTCATTGCCCCCTTAGATGAAGCCTTAGTACAGGTAACGTTGGATTTTTCTGGGCGGCCCCACCTCAGCTATGGCCTACAAATTCCGACGGAAAGGGTGGGCACCTACGACACTCAACTGGTGCGGGAATTTTTTGTTGCGGTGGTTAACCACAGTCAAATGACCCTCCACATCCGCCAGCTTGATGGCATTAACTCCCACCACATTATCGAGGCCACCTTCAAGGCGTTTGCCCGGGCCATGCGCATGGCGATCGAAGTTGACCCCCGCCGGGCCGATACTATTCCCAGTTCCAAAGGAGTTTTGTAAGGCTGATTTTAATCCCATTAACTAGGGAAAATTCTTTGCAGAGATAGGGTAAATCCTGGCAAAACAGTTTCCCCTGATAGGGTGCTGGGATTTTCCAGAACTTCCACCGCTTGACCAGAACGATAAATTTCCACCCGCTGATTTTTGGGGTCAATCAACCAACCTAACTGAGCTCCGTTTTCCATATACTCCTGCATTTTTTCCTGCAGTTTTTTCAGCGAATCGGTTGGAGACCTTAATTTCACCACAAAATCAGGACACAGGGGGATAAATCCCTGTCTTTGTTTAGTAGTAAGTGTTTGCCAGCGTTCCCTCGTTACCCAAGACGCATCCGGCGATCGGTTAGCGCCATTGGGCAATTCAAATCCCGTGGAGGAATCAAACGCCATGCCTAAAGTGTCGTTAGCTTCACCCCATACCCCAAGTTGAGTAATGATTTTGGCGTTACGATTACCTGTTTCGCCACCAGTGGGAGGATTCACAATTAATCCCCCTGTTGCTGTGCGTTCAAGTCTTAAATCACGATTCTCCGCCGCTAAAACAGCAAATTGTGCTGGCGTAACCTGCAAGGCCAGTTCTTCAGGAATATTCAAAGGCAGTGACTTGGGATGATCAACGGCCTGAACCATGGCAATTTCCTCTGTGCAACCAGGGGGACTTTTCAATTTTAGTCCCTAGCCCCCGTCTGCGAATTTCAGAGCATCGGTAATCATTAAAACAGATCCTAGGATTTGCTGAGGGTCAGTAGTTGCCGAGTTTGTAGGCTCCGCACCAATGCCAAATTGATGGATTGATCGCCTAGGTTAGCGAGGATTGTTGCCACATTGGCTTGACTGTCAGTGCAATTTTCCACCTCTTGGAGAAACTTAAATTCAGCCTCTGTTAATTCCAACGGTTGATAGTTGTAGTCAAATAAACTGCGGCTGGGCCAACCAGTAATACAGGGATGAAGCCCTGGTTTGGCTTGTAAAAGTTCCCCATCGTCAGCCCAATCACTAATTTGTACGGGGGGTTTAGCCAAGAAAAATTCGTAGTGGGTAATTTCTGGGTCTAACAATTCGATCAGACGATACCGTTCCTTTTCGCCCAAATTTTTGGCCCGTTCCATTAAGTCCGGCGCTTTACCCAACAGGCGATCAAGTTGCCAATAGTCGGGGTTGGAAAAGCCTAAAAATTCTAGTCCGGCCGAGTCGATTAATTCAAATAATGTATTGATGTTGTAGTCCGTTTCCTGGGGATGGACATACATATCTGCAAAGGATTCGTCCCGATGATTTTCCAGGGACCAACGCTCTTTTTCCCTTTTCACTAAACGGTTATATTCCGGCAAACTAGCAAAAATTTGTCGACCTACCGCTACCCCATCCTGGTAATCACCCCGTTTTTCCCCCTGTAAAATGGCGATCGCCCTTTGCATGAGCTGGATTTCCCAACGGCCGATTTCAGCGTAAACAAAAATGTGGAATAAACCACCGGGAGCCAATTTTTCCGCCAAAGCTTGGATGCCTGCAATGGGGTCAGGGAGATGGTGCAACACCCCCACGGAGTTAATGTAGTCAAATTGTCCTGGTATGCTGGCGGCATTTTCGAGGGGTAACTGCTGAAAACTTACTCGGTCACACCACACGCCGGATTTTTGTAATCTTTCCTGGGCAACCTGCAACGCCCCTTCGCTAATGTCAATGGCGTGGATTGTCGCTTCGGGGTTAAGGTGAACTAAATATTCCGTTCCCACCCCAGTACCACAGCCGGCATCGAGAATACGAATTTTTTGGTTAGATGGCCGTCGCCCCAAACAAAAATTGTGCACCGCAGTCCATTGCCAGCGCCAGTTATAACCCGGAGGTGGCTCCTGTAACAGGGGTTCCGGGGGAAAAGGATAGGTATTGTAGAGAGCCTGGACAGCTTGGCGTTGATGGGAATTGGGCAACATGGAGGGGTAGATCAGGAAAAAACTTGAGCTTTGGCGATCGCCAGAGAAATGTAAGAGGCAAAATTCTCGCCCTAGTTTTTAATCATCACCTAATATCGGCCCACCGCCTAGGGGATAGCTGTCAATCCTCCGGGAAATGAACCTGCAAACCTTCGGGCACAATGTCTAGCCCTCTAGCCCCAGCAAAACTTTTTCCGTATTGGACATATCACCGATAATCCGTTGCAGAGGAGGGGGCAATTGTTTGATCAGGGTGGGGGTGACCATGATTTTTTCCTCTTCCGCCCGTTGGGGTTGCTCCAATACATCGATGATTTCAACGTTGTACTGATCACCTAAATCTTCTTGACAAATGCGGTAAATATTGGCGATCGCCTGCTGAGAACGCACCGAATTACCCGTAATATAAAGTCTTAAGACAATCTTATTCATACCTATCGTTGATAGTAAATAAGGCCACTGCTCAAATCTAACTCAATAAACTTAGGATAAATAACCTCAATCAAAGGGAATCTAAAGAAAAAACAACAATAAACTAACAGATTGGTAATCTCGTTAAAGTAAGATATGATCAGTTGATCAAAAAACAGATTACTCAACAAAACATTAACACGTCAAGAACTATCTTTGGAAGGTAGTCGTGGTGAAATGCGGGAGGAAATATTCAAATTATTTAAGCTGACATAGTACTTGCGATAAAAGCCAGCTAAATATCCCATTAATTCTAATACTATCAATCTGCCTTCGACGGCATAGGCTTGGGATTTAACCACATTAATATTGTGATTTTTTTCCTTGAGGGTCGTGGTGTGGATTTCGATAATATCCCTGGGGCTGGCTTTCATAAAACCTAGGCGATCAGCTAAATTTCTCAAGCGACCAGACAGATTATGGTCTATCCTAAAGGCCCGTTGATCCAACGCTAACTCTAACAACTCTCCATAGGATTGTTTCAACTCTTCAAACAATTCTGGAAAGGAGTCTTTGATGGTATCGGAGCCAAACATCCGGGCGGTGACGCTGGTGGTGGAGCTAATTAGGGTTTCCAGATCGCGGTATTCCTTCTGTTGGCTGGCTAAGTTCCGTTGATTTTCACTCTTGCGGCGATAAATATTTCTTTCTAAAACCGATAGCAATTCATAATAAAGCAAATAGCTGTCTAGGTTTTTTAGTCGTAAATAGCCATCGGCCCCGTGCTGAAAAGCTTGAATAACTAAATGCTCATCTTCACTTTGGCTATAGGCAATGATGGATTGGTCGGGAAAAATTGTACGGGCTTTAATTAGAGTATCAATTCCTTGAATTTCCGATAAAAATAGATCTAATAAAACAATGGCAAATTCGCGGTCTTGGCAAACTTCCACCGCCTCAGCCAAATTCGACACCGCTGTGGTTTGCACTGGCAGACGGGCCGCCAAAGGGGACATAGTCGACGAACCCAGATAATTCTCAACCATTGTCGCCGTGGCCGAATCGTCTTCAATCAGTAGAATTTGGTAGGGATCCTGGGTCATGCAATCACTGCTAAGTTCCAAGGCGAGGGGTTCATTGGTGAGTTCAGTTTAATTATCTTGTTTTGCCTCCCCAGGTTTTGCCTGGTAACGTCTCTGTGCCTAAAGTTTTGAGGAAAATTAAAGCAAAATTAAAACCTGGTAAATAGGCATTTACCAATCCTAAATACAGCGGTTGGGGTGTCTGAGTGGCACAGCAAACTCTTTATAGAATGAGCGTTACTGCTGCTTTATGTGTGTCACGCCAATTCGGAATTTACTGTATCTCTATGATTTGATTTGAGTATTTAGTTGTGTTCATTATATTGAGCTTCTAGCTGAGTTTTTAGGGTTGGTTAATTAATCTTCACTCCCCCGTATCAGCACAAAGTTGCCCATCTTCGAGTTGAATAATCCGATCCGCCACGTCCAAAATGCGGTTGTCGTGGGTAACAATCAAAATAGTAGACCCCTGCTCCCGGGCTAGTTTTCTCATTAACTCCACCACGTCATGGCCCGACTTACTGTCCAAGGCCGCCGTTGGTTCGTCGGCCAAGATCATTTTGGGATGGGAAACCAGAGCCCTGGCGATCGCCACCCGTTGTTTTTGTCCACCAGAAAGACTATGGGGACTATAGTTGATGTGGTCCCCTAAACCCACCGCCTCCAGCATAGCAATGGACAATTCCTTAGCCTGATGGTCATTGTATTGGGAGTATAGTTCGATGGCCATCTGCACATTTTGCCTGGCCGTGAGGGATTCCAGCAAATTATGGGCCTGGAAAATATAACCAATGTGACGGCGGATCTGGACTAACTCGTGTTTTTTGGCACCATTTAATTCTTGGCCAAACACCCGCAAACTCCCGCTTTGGGCTGACCGCAATCCCCCCATGAGGGTCAACAATGTGGTTTTTCCCGAACCGGAAGGCCCTTTGAGAATAACCACTTCCCCTTCCTCCAATCGGAGATTGATATCAAATAAAATCTGTTTACGCAGGTTGCCAGTGCCATAGAAGTGACTGAGATTCTCCATAGCCACCACTGGTTCCATTGGCGCCGTTTTCACTGGATCACTGGAGGGAGAGGAAAGGAGCATTGCCATGGGCACAATCGTAGTGGGGGAAAAATCTTTATCTATCATGACCGTTCCTTGGGGGGAAAACCACCGCTAAACTTAAAGACCCGCCCCCAGACGGTCATATCCTAATTGTTACAAGTTTTCACAAATTTTTACGAAATTTATGCACAAAATCCCCGTTACCGTAGTCACTGGCTTCCTCGGCTCTGGCAAAACCACCCTGGTTAGGAACCTATTGCAAAATAACCAAGGACGACGCATTGCCGTATTAGTCAACGAGTTTGGGGAAGTGGGCATTGATGGGGACATTCTCCGCAGTTGCCAAATGTGTGACGAAGACGGTAATCAGATCTCTAATGAAGCCCCTAAAATTGTCGAATTGGCCAATGGCTGCCTCTGTTGCACTGTGCAGGAGGAATTTTTGCCCACCATGCAGGCTTTATTGGAGCGGCGGGAGGAAATTGATTGCATTGTGGTGGAAACTTCTGGTTTAGCCCTACCCAAACCCCTCATTCAAGCTTTTCGTTGGCCAGAAATTCGCACCGGCGCCACCGTAGATGGGGTGATTACCGTGGTGGATGGGGATGCCCTGGCTAGGGGAGCCATGGTGGGAGACTTGGATGCGTTGGAAGCGCAACGGCAGGCCGATGATAGCCTCGACCATGAAACCCCCATCGAAGAATTATTTGAAGACCAGTTGGCCTGTGCGGATATGGTACTGCTGACCAAAACCGATTTGTTGGCGGATGGGGAGCAACAACGGCTGGAAAGCTGGTTGGGCGACCAGTTACCCACGGGGGTGAAAGTGGTGCCCTGTCACCAAGGGCAAATTAGTCCAGCAGTTCTCCTCGGCTTTAATGCAGCGGTGGAAGACAATCTCCATAGTCGCCCTAGTCACCATGACCACGAGGAAGACCACGACCACGATGAGGATATTAATGCAGTCTATGTGGCCTTGGACCGAGAGTTTGACCCCAAGCAGTTGGTCAAAGGTCTAGCCCATTTAGTGGAAAACCATGAGATTTATCGCATTAAGGGTTTTGTCGCCGTGCCCCAAAAGGCTATGCGTCTGGTGCTGCAAGGGGTGGGGCCACGGTTTGATTATTTCTACGATCGCCTCTGGACAGAGGTAGATAGCCGGCAAACCCGCTTAGTGGTAATTGGCCAGGCTTTGGAACCGGAAAAGATCAAAATGGCGATCGCCAACATCTAGGCCCCTTCGGCCATTAACAGAATCAGCTACCATGGAGCAGAGAAACATCAGCTTTCAGGGTAATGGTAAATTTCGGGCTCAATTCAGCTAGCATCCTTGGTATTTTTCTCGCAGTGGCCGGGGCGGGGCTCTATTTCCTGCGCTCGGTGCGGCCGGAGGTGTCCCGGGACTATGACATCTTTTTCTCCGCTGTGGGCCTACTGTGCGGATTAATTTTACTGTTCCAAGGTTGGCGGCTAGACCCGATTTTACAGTTTGGGCAATTATTACTCAGTGGCTCCACTGTGTTTTTTGCCGCTGAAACCATCCGTTTACGGGGCATCACCACCGAACAGGCTAGGCGCAGTGCCCCCTACGCAGACGATCGCCGGGTGAGTAAAACTAGGGTATATACCGAAGCCGAATTGGACCAATTGGAACCGGAAGATGAGCCGGTGGCCCGTAACAATCGCCGCCTGAGGGGTTATGACGATGATGCCCGCAGTGGTCGTCCCGATGGCTATGGAGAAGCGGAAGCTAGGACCAGGCCCCGTCCCTCTAGTG
>NZ_JADEWJ010000479.1:0-1002 GCF_015207725.1 Synechocystis sp. LEGE 06083 | reverse complement strand
GTTTCAAAAGCAAGAGTCAGAGTCTTGATTTTATCACTAGAACCCGCAAAAAATGCAGTGAAAAGTTGAGCGGGGAAAGAGTTTTGTCTGGGGTTCAAAATTTGGCGGCGGTACTCGCAAGCATTTCTGTTGTTGGGGGCGGAATCTATGCGTTTGCGAATTGGCAAGCCCAATCAGATAGCCGTGCAGCAGAAGTAGATAAGAATATTCGCATTATGGGAAATATTAATGCCGAACTTCGAGATGAATTAGGTGAAGTTAGACGAGAATTGGCTGAAGCTTTGGATCGAATAGATTCCATTGAGAAAGCAAAGTCTGAGCGACTAAACAGCGGCACGGGGCCGAGTGCGGATAAAGTCGCTGCAGTGCTCGTTCAGCAACACCTTGAAGAGATACGCGGCCCCAAAGGTGATAGAGGGGATCCGGGTCCAATCGGGCCCAGAGGACCTGAGGGGGTTGCTAGCACTGCCGGTCAGGACGTTGATGTTTCAGGCTCCAACGCATTTCTACCGTTGGACTTTAGTAAAATAACGAGTGGTATTAGGCTGGGTGGGTTCGAGTGGGGCGTCCCGCAATGCGACCGCTCTGGTTTAACTGTAAAATGTGAAGCACTGCTAAAAAATGATAGCGGTGAGGATGTTAGTAATTATTCATTTTATCCAAACAACAGTAAAACACAGGCATTCTCAGATGTATTAACAAATCACGCCCTAAGTGCATTTTCATCTAAAAGTTGGGATAAAAAATTTGATCAACATTTCTGGTTTAGTTTTCCAGCAGGAATCGTCTATCCGATAACTTGGGAGGTGGTCTCAGTTCCTGTTGAAGCGAAAGGCTTTGCGCGAATGGATCTTTATACCGGTTCTGGATTAGCTTCGTTCAAAAATGTTCCGATCAACTAGAACGTCACCGCGAACAGCCGCGAGCCGTTCTGCTTGAGCCAGCGCTTGGCCTCGGACGTCCGCGGGCAAAGCGCCTTGCAGGTGGCCCAGAAGTCCGGCC
>NZ_JADEWJ010000011.1:0-29310 GCF_015207725.1 Synechocystis sp. LEGE 06083 | reverse complement strand
TTACTGACCAAACTAATTTGCTAGAGAAGGGAAATTTTACAGTTGGGGAATTAATTGTTCCTTAACGGGAACCTCGGCGTATTCCGCCACAATTTGCCGAAATTCTTCCCCGTCAATGGTTTCTTTCTCAATTAAAAGATCCACGAGGCGATCGACTACTTCTCGTTGTTCTTGGACGATTTTGCGGGCCATTTGGTGACCCTGTTCGGCCAACTGCCGCACCTGGACATCAATACGGGTGGCTACTTCTTCGGAGTATTCAGAACGGTTCATCAAGCCACCGCCGAGAAATACTTCCCCGCCTGAACTCTCCAAAGAGATGGGGCCAAGGTTGCTCATGCCAAAACGAGTTACCATCTGGCGGGCCATTTCGGTTACCTGTTGTAGGTCACCACCGGCACCAGTGGTTACTTCGTCATCGCCAAAGACTTCTTCTTCCGCAGCTCGACCGCCCATGGCACCGGCAATGCGGGCCATCAGTTGGGATTTTGTGGTCAGGCCTTGTTCCTCGTTGGGGGTGAACCAGGTCAAACCTTGGGCTTGGCCCCGGGGAATGAGGGTGACTTTTTGCACCGGATCATGATCTTTTAACAACGTGCCGACAATGGCGTGGCCGACTTCGTGATAGGCAATTAAGCGCTTACTTTTGCTATCCACCAAGGGAGTGCCTTCCATCCCGGCCACAACCCGGTCTACGGCATCGTCAATTTCCAACAGGGTAATGGCAGATTTACGACGGCGGGCGGTGAGGATGGCGGCTTCATTCAACAAGTTGGCCAAATCAGCTCCACTGAAACCAGGGGTACGGCGGGCAATGGAGTCGATGGAAACTTCCGGCGCTAGTTTTTTGTTGCGGGCATGGACCTCTAAAATTTCCTTACGACCGGCGTAATCGGGAGCATCCACCATCACTTGGCGATCGAAACGACCGGGACGCATGAGGGCGGAATCGAGAACATCGGGGCGGTTAGTGGCGGCAATAATAATAATCCCCGTATTGCCTTCAAAACCATCCATTTCCGTCAGCAATTGGTTGAGGGTTTGTTCCCGCTCATCGTTACCACCACCGATGCCAGCGCCCCGTTGCCGACCCACTGCATCAATTTCATCAATGAAGATCAAACAGGGGGCATTCTCTTTGGCTTTTTTGAACAGATCCCGCACCCGGGAAGCACCAACTCCCACAAACATTTCTACGAATTCGGAACCGGAAATACTAAAGAATGGCACTCCGGCTTCCCCGGCGATCGCCTTGGCTAGGAGGGTTTTACCGGTACCGGGAGGGCCCACTAGGAGCACGCCTTTGGGAATTTTGGCCCCTACAGCGGTAAAGCGTTCGGGCTGTTTGAGAAAAGTTACTACCTCTTGCAGTTCTTCTTTAGCTTCGTCAATGCCGGCAACATCATCAAACATGACACCGGTTTTGGCATCCATTTGAAAGCGGGCTTTGGATTTACCAAAGTTCATGGCTTGGCCGGGGCCGCCGGGCATATTGCTGGAACGGCGGAAGAGAAAAAAGAGGGAAGCAATTAAAAGGACAGGGAAAATTAAATTACCTACAAAGCCCCAAACCATGCCATTGTTGCGGACAGGGTGGGAATCAAGGCGAATGTCGGCATCCCGCAAACGGGCAATCAATTCCGGGGCGTTGGTGGGGAGGTCGACCCGGGAACGGAGGGTCCGGTCTACTTCTGGATCACTAACTTGCACAATCGCCGTGCGGCCATTTTCATATAAATCCACACTGGTAATGCGGCCAGCATCCACATATTCTAGGAAGCGACCATAGGTCATGCGGGTGTTAGCAGTGTTGGAACCGAGGTTGGCATCTGCCCCTCCAAAGCTCCCCTGCCAGAAGAAAAAGCCGACTACCAACAGGGGTAGGGACCAAAGTAGGGCAGTTCTCCAGGAAAATTTCATATGTTAGCTCACTTTAAAAGTTAAGACGGTCGTAGGATTTAGTGTAATCGGTTAATCGTGGAACGGAGACTGAACCCCGCCATGGAGGACTAGCTCCCCGACGCCGTGGAATTGATTAATCTTGTTGACAATGGACTTTTGTAACAAAATCTTAACTAAATGTAACGTAATTCTCATAATTACGACAACCCCCTAGCCCTGGGCGGATTACCGCAGGGTCTACCGAGTGGGGAATTTGCTAGCTTGGAAAGTAATCATTGGGGGCAAGCCACCATGGGTCAGACCGTCACAGACAAGAACCTAACTCTGGAAGAATTTTCTCAGCTCCCAGAGGGGGAAGTTAGTTACGAATTCCAGGACGGCACGGCGATCACCAAAATGCCACCAAAACGGATTCATTCCTGCCTTCAACGGGCATTACTCTTCCTACTATCTGATTGGGGCAATCGGGAAGGTTGTGCTTTACCTTGGGAAGCTTACCCGGAATGGGCTATTTGTCTGCAAAAAGATGAGCAAGATTGGGCCCCCGTGCCGGATGTGACCTACATTTCCGACGGCAAACTAGCGCCCTTTAACCTAGAAAATGACTTTTGCCCGGTGGCACCGGAATTGGTGGTGGAAATTGTTTCCCCTGGTCAGTCCTTTGCAGCCATGACGGAAAAAGCTGGGGATTATCTCGCCGCTGGGGTGGAACGGGTCTGGATTATTGGCAATGCTGAAGGTACAGTGCATACTCGCCACCGTAGCTTGACCATTTTTGCCCCCGATCGCCCCCCCATTACCTACCAAGGCGATCAGCTAGTGGAAGACGACCTATTGCCCCAGTTGAGTTTTACTGTTAATGAACTATTTGCCAAAGCTAAGGTTTAAGGGGCAAAAGACTCCAAGGAAATCTAGGTAATACCAATTCAAATCAACAACTAATATTCATCCGTCGGCCGGCTAGTCCAACCAGTGAACGCTCCTAGGGTAGGAGACGTAGCCTGAGGTTGGATACCCGCCACCATGTCATCCCAAGTGCCGGTTTGGGTAATCACTGTATTGGAAGTGTTAGAGCCACATCCCCCAGAATTACTCACCTGTCTGACCATGACCGTACCCCGAACACCACCATTGCCGCCACTGCCGGACACCCCATACTCATAATTAGGGGCGAGAATAAAGGCATCCATAAATGAGCCACCGGCCAGGCAAATCTTCGGCAAATTGCTCAAATTACTGGGTAGAGGAGCCCGGCCATAAATATTAAAATCTGTCACCACATAATTGCCGCAGGAAGTTTTTGCACCCGCAGCTTCGTAGGGTATGGGGCACTCATGGACAATTTTGCCATTTCCCCCCAGATCAAGATTGCCTGTCATATGGAAAATAACCATAAAACGTTCACCCCGGTTGGCATTGGTCACCCCAGCGATAGTGGCACGGGTATCCAGGGTTTCCACCTGCATTTCCTTGCCGCCCCCAAGGTTAATGGAGCTAACGCAGTAAATATAGGCTGGCAAAGTATTACCGTTGTTTAAGGTGATATTTGTCCTAGTGTCCGTGTAGATGTTGTTGCCATCCCGCCGAGGTGAGGTCACATTGGCGTTAATGTTACCCAGGTTGTTACAACTAGCTGGCGCTGGGGGCAAAGACGGCATATCAGCATTGGTGTACTTAGCTGTATAGGTACTCCCAGAGGGGAAGCTTACCCCTCCTAAATTGCCGTTACAGTCGTTTACAAGTACATCTCCCGCAATGGTATTGTTGCCTGCCACGCTGCCACTGCTGGTATTGGTAACCCATAAACCAGGAATGTTAAAGCTCTCCGGGGGGCCTGGTTTGATGGGGATTTTTACCTCAACCCTGGAGACGGCCGCATTTGGTTGTCCTGGATTGATAGAGCCTTCCACCGTTAACACCCCTACGCCGCCATTGGGTACAGGAACTCTGCCAGGAGGCAAGACTGCACCACTGGCATCAGTATATTTATATCCAACCAAACGAAAGCGTCCCTGGGGCAAGGTTTGCCAATCGGCGGAATTGGAGACAGCACGGACATCAGTCAGAAAAGAATCATCGATTAATTTACAGGCCACATTGGTCCCCGACCAATTACGAATTTGGGTTTCAGTTAAATTTTGCCAATTAGGGACGACCGTTCCAGTACCGGTGCTGGTGTCTGTACAAGCTTGTCCCGCTGTTCGCAGGGGTAAGTCTCGGCAGGCGGGCAGGGTAGCCAAAAAACGCCTTTGGGGTTCGTTTAAAAGATTGGTAATCCTGGCTACACCGGCTTCAGCCGCATTCTGAGCTTGGGAAGTGGCCGCTTTGCTGTTGGAGTCATTTTGCTGAAACATTGACCTTTGCATGATCACGACGCCAATAATCGTCAGCACTAGGCCAACCATGATTGCCATTGGCAAGGCAAAACCACCGTTATCAGCAGGACGGCGGTAAGAAAGAATTATGAAGCGGAAAAATTTGTGAGGATTCATAAGCGGTGCCCAACCTAACCCAGGGAGCTTTTTTAACCCACTAAAATTCTGATCGGGTTTACTGGGCTACTTTCCATTATCGTCTTGATTGAGGCAATGGCAAGCTAATTTTTATGACGGCGATCGCCAGAAATAAAGATAATTCAGCAATTACCACAGGCGGCTACAAATCCTAATTTAAAGTTCAGTAAATATAGCTAGAAAAACCAAGTATTTTTAGCAAAGTACTATTTGAATAGGACAAGGAATGGGCTTGTGCCCTCCGCTCAGGGTCGAGATGGAATGATCTACGACGAGCTGTCAAACATTGTGATACCATGGGCAAAAGAAAGGAAAAACGTCCCCGATCGCCTTTTGTGGCATGGAATAGGGCGTTGCCCCGACCCGTTCAACCACGAGTCCCTATAAATAAAATTGCCAAGAAGTATGTCTAAAAAATTCTTAACAATCCTCGCTGGCCTTTTGCTAGTGGTATCCAGTTTCTTTTTGTCCGTTAGCCCCGCTGCCGCCGCCAGTGCAACGGTAAAAATGGGTTCTGATAGTGGTGCCCTCGCCTTTGACCCCAGCACCGTCACCATTAAAGCTGGGGACGAAGTTAAATGGGTTAACAACAAGCTCTCTCCCCACAATGTTGTCTTTTCCGCCGCCGATGGTGTGGACGATGCCACCGCTGCTAAGCTCTCCCACAAAGGTTTGGCCTTTGCTGCTGGCGAAAGCTTCACCTCCACCTTCACCGAACCCGGCACCTACACCTACTACTGTGAACCCCACCGGGGCGCTGGCATGGTAGGCAAGGTTGTCGTTGAGTAATCCGACGGGTCCATTCTTCCGTTGTTGATTTAAGCTTAATGCTATGGGGTCTGTCTCTAACTCCCTCAGTTTTCCCAAATGGTAGAGAAAAGTAAAATTTCTCTTGCTGATTGGGGATTGAGGGGAACGGATCGAAAGTCTACAAAACAGATTCTTGACTAAGCCATCTACTTAGAAAAACTTCTGCGTTTTGGCGATCGCATCTTTTAACCGAGATGCGATTTTTTTATCCCAAATTTCCAGGGTACCAAGGCTCGGATTAGGACAATATCTAGGAAAAATTGACGAGGAAATAAATTTGATTTTTTCTGTTCACCATATCCGAAAATCTTTCAGCATCGTTATCTAAAATGACTACCTTTACACCGATTTCTTAACCAAACACCAGGTTATCAATGATCTGTTGTAGTTGGCCGTTATCCCTAAGCTCTAGAGCAATTCTATGATTTTTGGAAGGATATTCCACTAGCAGACAGGTTTCGCACTCAAGATATTCAGCATGTCTCCTATCAGCCCCATCACAGGCATGAGCAGGATAATGAATTTCAACCTGGGTTGCGTAGGGCTGTAAATTTTTTAAATCTAAACAATCGTGAAATGAAAACTCACCAAAAGTAAAATCTGTATTTGTTTTAAGCTGATTCAAATAGCGACAGGTATTATCGAAGCGATTATCATGCAGAACTGAATTCTTAGTCTCATTTAAAACAGTCTGGGGCGCGAAACTGATCACTTTATCAAACTTGAGAAGATGACCAAATAAAATAACTGCATAGCCACCAGAGGAACAACCTATACCAACAATTTTTTTATATTTCTTCTTTCCAATTAATCCCTCTAGCCACGCTAGGGTTTCTTGCATCGTCTTCGTTTCGTTCTTGATGCCATCTAAATAGTATCGACATTGAATATCTCGAATAAACAGCTGATCAACCTGTGTATATTGTTGAAGAAAATTATGAAAAACAAAAGTCGGAATTGAATTCTTATCACCAAAGCCAGCAAAGGAAACCAGTAAAGTATCTGAATCTTGGTCTATATACCAATGGTTATCTGTGTCGGACCAAGGTTTTTGTTTCCGATCACTGTAATCTAGATCATAGTTGGGCTTATTGATCGATTTTTCTGATTCTTGGCTTAATAAATTGGGGATGTATTGTTTGAGTGAATCGGTTGATTGCAGTTTCTTTTTGCCGCCATCTTCATCAAACATAAATGATAGCAACGTATATCTTTTTCCAGAAATTACCGGTTTCACACCATGTAAAAGTTCTGGCTTAAAAATAATACAACTGCCCTTCTTTAACTTAAATTCTCGGTCAAGGGTAGGAAAATAAAGTTCCCCGCCTTCATAGGCTTCGGGGGGAGACAGAGCAATGACAAAACTTAGTTTTCTGTGCTCCATTTCCCCCTGAATGTCAGTGTGTGGATTGTAGTGACTCTTATTTTGACCATCATAAAATCCAATTTTCCAACGCTCCCTATATTGAATTGCAATATCAAACTTTTCTTTGGCTAAGCCATCCACTGCATTAAAAATAAAGGTATCAACTGGGGCGCAATCAATCCTAGAAAGAAAGCAATCCTGTCTGATCTTTTGTTTAGGATCGACACGCATACCAACTTTAGATGATTGAAACTCGTATTTTTCAAAGTTTCAAAAATATACGCGATCAAAGAATCGGGAAGTAAATTTTCTACGATGATATAGTCGATCATTGTTTAATTTAATCCTGAGCTCAGCCACAAAAGACAAATAAAATCATAGGTTCTATCTCTCTAATTGATTTTAAATTAAATTACAGATGATTATTATGAAGGAAAGTAAGGGGGAAGTTATTTGTTTTTTGGCAGTACATCTACTCCGCCATTTCGTTTGTGATTGGTGGTGCCCATTATACTGAAGTGTACGTTAAATGCCCTCGGGTATAGCGTAGGACTTATGGCCCGCGGAACTCCCATTAGTTAAACTAGGGGATGGACCCAATCCAATTAAGTTAGTTATCAAAACTTTGCAGTTGCCATGACCCTTCGATCGCCAGTGGAATTCCAAGACCAATTTGATGTCATCGTGGTGGGGGCGGGCCATGCGGGCTGTGAAGCGGCCTTGGCTACGGCGCGGTTGGGCTGTCGCACCCTCCTGTTAACTCTCAATTTAGACCGCATTGCTTGGCAACCCTGTAACCCCGCCGTGGGGGGCCCGGCCAAATCCCAGTTGACCCACGAAGTAGATGCCTTGGGGGGGGAAATTGGTAAAATGGCTGACCGCACCTATCTGCAAAAACGGGTGTTAAATATTTCCCGGGGACCGGCGGTGTGGGCGTTGCGGGCCCAAACGGATAAACGGGAATATGCGGCGGTGATGAAAAATATTGTGGAAAATCAACCCAATCTATCCATTCGGGAAGGGATGGTGACGGATTTGGTGCTGGGGGAAAATGATGAAATCCAAGGTGTGCAAACCTACTTTGGCGCCTGCTTTGGGGCCCGGTCTGTGGTGATTACGACGGGGACTTTCCTGGGGGGCAAAATTTGGATTGGCAATAAGTCCATGCCAGCGGGGCGGGCCGGCGAGTTTGCCGCAGTGGGATTAACGGAAACATTGAACGCCTTGGGCTTTGAAACTGGCAGATTAAAAACAGGGACTCCAGCTAGGGTAGACCGGCGATCGGTAGACTATGACAAATTAGAGCCCCAACCCCCCGACGACCAAGTAAGTTGGTTTAGCTTTGACCCAGCCCTGTGGGTGGAACGGGAGCAAATGAATTGTTATCTAACCAGAACAACAGCTAAAACCCATCAATTAATTAAAGATAATCTCCACCTGTCCCCCATTTATGGTGGCTTTATTGACTCCAAAGGGCCCCGTTATTGTCCTTCCATCGAAGACAAAATTGTTCGTTTTGCCGATAAAGAAAGCCATCAAATTTTTATCGAGCCGGAAGGTCGAGACATTCCCGAACTCTACATCCAAGGTTTTTCCACGGGGCTACCGGAAAATGTACAACTGGCCATGTTACAAACTTTGCCGGGGCTCGAAAATTGCGTCATGCTGCGGCCAGCCTATGCAGTGGAATATGACTTTTTACCAGCGACCCAATGCTACCCCAGCTTAATGACAAAAAAAGTGGCAGGGCTATTTTGTGCTGGGCAAATTAATGGCACCACCGGCTATGAAGAAGCGGCGGCCCAAGGCTTAGTAGCCGGCATCAATGCGGCGCGTCATTGTCAAGGTAAATCCTTGGTCATCTTCTCCCGGGAGGAAAGTTATCTCGGCACCTTAATTGACGATTTATGCACCAAAGATTTGCGGGAACCCTACCGGATGCTCACCAGCCGTTCCGAGTACCGTTTAATATTGCGTTCTGACAATGCCGATCAAAGGCTAACTCCCTTAGGACGGGAAATTGGCTTAATTGACGATCGCCGTTGGAACCTATTCCAGACTAAACAAGCTAACATTACAGCGGAAAAGGAAAGGCTGTACAGTACCCGCATTAAGGAACAGGACGAGGTGGGTAAAAGCATCGCCGACTATACCCAGCAAAGGATTAAAGGTTCTATTGTTTTGGCCGATTTATTACGGCGGCCGGGATTCCATTATCCCGACTTGGAAAAATTTGCCTTGGGGGATGACAGTTTAACCGCCGAGGAAAAACAGGGCGTGGAAATCGAAATCAAATACTCAGGCTACATTAAACGGCAACAAACCCAAATTGAACAGGTGAGCCGCCACAGCCAAAAACGTTTGCCCCCAAGCTTAAATTACATGGCCATTGAAACCCTATCCATGGAAGCGAGGGAAAAACTAACCCAGTTCCAACCCCTCACCATTGGCCAGGCCGGTCGCATTGGGGGCGTTAACCCCGCCGATATCAATGCCCTCTTGGTTTATCTGGAAAGTCAACTAAGGCGATCGGTTTCCCCTTGAGCAATTTGAACTATGGGGGCAGGGTTTAAGGGCAATTTGATCACCATTGTTGTCCCTTTTTCCGGCACCGATTCTACTTGTATTGTCCCTCCCTGGAATTCCACATAGCGTTTAACAATGCTCAGTCCCAAACCAGTACCGGGAACGTCCCCCACATTACTGGCACGGTGGAAAGCTTCAAACAGTTTTTCTCGATCCTGGGGAGGAATGCCGATGCCTTCATCCTGTACTTGGAAAAGTAAATGATCTTCATCCCTACTAATGTCCAGGGTAACCGTACTGCCCGGGGCTGAATATTTAATTGCATTACTTAAAACATTTTCCAACGCATGGCGGAGCAGCCTCACATCCACCAAGGAGCGTTCCTCCGGCTTGAGATGGTAGTTAAACTCCAGATTGTGTTCACTGCCCAGGCCACAGCTAAAATTTTCGATTACATCGTTACCCAAGTTCCGGAGGTTTGTGTTACCCAGCTCAATTTCTAGTTTATTGGCGTCGTAGCGGCTGATGGAAAGTACATCATCAATTAGTTGTTTTAGCCGTTGGCTAGCATTTTGAATATTATTGATGTAGTGTTGTTTCTTTTCTAGAGAAAGACGGTCAAAATATTTGGATAATAACTCTCCAAATCCGATAATAGAAGTCAAAGGGGTACGAAATTCATGGGAAACAATATCGACAAATTGGCTTTTGGCTTCATTTAACTCCCGTTCTTTGACTAAGGATCTCAATATTTCGATTTCCGCCCGTTTAATGTCGGTAATATCCTGACCAAATACCACTACCCGAGCGGCTTCTGACAGATCATCCACTAAAAATTCTACTGTTTGTGCCCAAATTTGTGTGCCGTCTTTTTTCTCCATAGAGAAAATAGTCCACTCCCCTAGGTTAAAACGGGCCTGTTCTAAATTTTCTGCATGTTCTTCTCGGTGAATTTTTTGCCATAGCAGTGGATCTTCATACATTTCTTGGGGAGTGTAACCAGTTAAACTTTCAAAAGAAGGATTAATGTAATACCACTTGCTAAAATTCATCGTTCTCATACCGAAGAAAATTGGCAGATTTTCCACAATACAACGTAGGGTAGCTTCGTTATCTTGAATAATTTGTAACTGTTTTCTTTGCTCCGTTATATCTTGAATTACTGCCAGCACATTGGTCTCATTTTTTGAAGTGATCAGGGCAGTGGAAATTTCAATTGTACGCAGAACTCCGTCCCGGCGGACGATTTGCCACTCCTCCTTGACCATGTCTACCCCAAAAGCCACCGCTTTCATTCGGGCGATCGCCCTTTGTCGAGATTGTTCATCGGGGTATAGGGTCTGATACCAGCCGCACTGATTAATTTCTTCCCGACTATAGCCCGTGATGGTTTCCATGATTGGATTCCAAACACTAAATTCCAGGAAAGGAAATTGGGTAACTGGCTGATAAACACATAACCCTTCCACCATTTTTTCCAATAATTGCTGACGAAAGTAATTTTCCCGTTGCAATTGAGCTTGAATCGTTTTTTGTAGAGTTATATCATGGACTATGCACTGAACAATCGAATGGTTTTCATAGGTAATCACACTGGCGGAAATGTCGACGGAAATTAATTCTCCAGATTTTTTTACCAATTTGACATCGGTTAACTCGGCAATTTGTTCCCTTCTGAGGATGCGCCAAAAGTGTCTTTGTTGAGCCTGGAACTCTGAAGGCAATAGCCTGATGTCAAGCAAAGACCGTCCAATTAATTCTTCTTGGCTGTAACCACTTAACTCCACGGCCCGATAGTTTACTTCCAGGACAATGAAATCAATCGTAATTAAAATAATTGCGTCACTGGCATCCCGCACTAGGGCTCGATATTTTGCTTCTTGGGTAGCCAGGGTAATGCTCACCTGTTCTTTTTCAATAATTTCCTGTAATAATTGACTATTGCTAGTTTCCAACTCACTAGTTCTTTCTTCAATCAGCACTTCTAGATTTTCATTAATAGTTTTTAGTTGAATTTCCGCTTGCTTGCGTTCAGTAATGTCGGAAAAAGTCACCACCACTTCCTGGATGGTATTTTCATTGTAGGATTCAGGATAGGCATTAATATATGCCCAAAGTACTCGATCAATATCGGAACGGTAAATCCCCATTTCAAAATTTCTGCAGGGCATTTGATTGGCTAAAACCTGGGCCACGGGAAACTCTTCTTTTTTCAGCTTTTTTCCTGTTCCATCAAAAAACATCCAGTATTCATCTTCTATATTTCTGCCTTCTAAATCCGTTAAACCCAGGAATTTTTCTGCCCGAGGATTAGCATAAACAATTTCGGTGTCGGCTTTATGAACTACCACGCCATTATCGAGATTTTCTAATAGACGGTAGTATTTATCCTGATTTTCCCGCAGTTCATCCTCCATTCGTTTGCGGTCACTAATATCCCGTAGGGAAACTAATTTTGCCAATTGTCCATACCAAGTAATCTCAGTTACACTAACATCAACGGTATAAACATTACCGTCGTCCACTGATAAGCTAAATTCCGTATTTTCCAATGGGCTACAAATAGTTCCCACTAGCTCTTCCAAAGTACAGTTGAGAAACTTCACTGCTTGGGCATTGGCATAACAAATATGATTATCTTGGTCTAATACCAATAGCCCGTCGTTAATACTGGCAAAAATATCTCGGAAATTGGCCTCGCTATTCCTGATAGCCTGCTCTGTTTGAGCCCATTCTGAAATATCCCGACAATTGTAAAGATAAACACCACCGTTAATGGCAACTTTCTTAAGATTGATGAGTAGGGAGTGAATTTTACCTCGCTTATCCTGAATGCTGTGCTGTAAATTTTGCAATTCTCCTTTCTCTTTTAGTTCATACTCGTTAAAACTAAAATCACCCAGAAGTATCTTAATATTTTCCATGGCGTTTACTTCTGCCACAGAATAACCAAAAATTGTATCAACTTTGGGACAAATAAAAGTAAATTTTCCGATTGAATCAGTAACAAAAACGGTATCAGAAATGTTAGCTAAGATTATTTGACTAAGTTGTTCTATCTGACTATTATTTTCGTCAACACAAACGGATTCAGTAAAATTTTCCAGATAGCTATTATGGTATTCCAGGGTTTGCTTTTGCTGGAAAAGTTGTAGATAAATTTTGACTTTGGTCTGGAGAAAAAATTCATTGGGCGGTTGCTCAAGAAAATCAACTACTCCCAAAATATCTATTTCGGCCATTGCCTTGGTAATAATTTCTTGCCGAGCCAGAAAAATAATTGGGGTTTGTTCCGCCAGGGGAAAAGAACGAATAATTTTAGCGGTATTTAACCCGTCTAACTCAGGCATTTCCTCCGCCAAAATCATTAAGGCAAACTCTGTGGTGGCGGCGGTGGCGATCGCCTCTCGGCCGGAGTTGGCTGTGATTATTTCCACCGGTAGGGAACCCAGGGCGTGGGACAGGGCAGCAAGACGTTCCTGGTGCTCATCCACTAACAGGACTTTGGGGCTAGGAATGATAGGCATGGGTTCCAAGGTCAGACATTAATTAAGACAAGGAAAATTCCATTTTTCGGGAGATGGGGGCCTTCCCCACGGGCGGTGGACTATCCCCTGCATTAAAATGTTAGTCTCTAACGATTTTTGAATTTTCAAAGTTCCCTATGACCACTTTAACGCCCATCCATGTCATCGGTGGAGGCTTAGCGGGTACGGAGGCTGCCTGGCAAATCGCCCAAGCAGGAGTTCCAGTTATTCTGACGGAAATGCGCCCCGAACGCCTGAGTCCAGCCCACCACAGTCAGGATTTGGCGGAGTTGGTTTGTAGTAATTCCTTTGGCGCTAAAGCTGGCGATCGGGCAGCGGGACTTTTACAAACAGAATTACGCAAGTTGAATTCTCTGATTATCACCACAGCGGATCGCCATGCGGTGCCAGCAGGGGGCGCTTTAGCGGTGGACCGGGGGGTCTTTAGCCGGTCTTTGACAGAACAAGTGGCCAGCCATCCCCTGGTGGAATTACGGCGGGGGGAAGTAACGGAAATTCCCAGGGAAGGTATTACGGTTCTGACTACAGGGCCCCTCACTAGTCCGGCACTAACGGAGGATTTGCAACGATTCACCGGCATGGAGTACCTCAGCTTTTTTGATGCGGCCAGCCCCATTGTGGTGGGAGACTCCATCAATAAAGAAGTGGCATTTTTTGCTTCCCGCTATGACAAGGGGGAGGCGGCCTATCTCAACTGTCCCTTTAACCGAGGCCAGTATCTCCATTTTTGGCAGGCATTATGTGAGGCGGAACAGGCTGCCCTGAAGGACTTTGACCGGGAAACAGCCAAGTTTTTTGAGGGGTGTTTGCCCATAGAGGAATTGGCCCAGCGGGGGGAGGATACTATGCGTTACGGCCCTCTAAAACCCGTTGGTCTATTTGATGCCCGTTTGGGCGACTTCCGAGATCCAGCTAATAGGGAGAAAAAACCCTACGCGGTGGTGCAATTACGCCAGGAAGATAAGGCGGGACAATTGTGGAACATGGTGGGCTTTCAAACTAATTTACGCTGGGGAGAACAGGGACGGGTTTTCCGTTTAATTCCTGGCTTAGAAAACGCCGAGTTTGTCCGCATGGGGGTAATGCACCGCAATACCTTTATCAATTCGCCCCAACTCCTGAGCGCTAGTCTTCATTTCGGCGATCGCCAAAGCCTATTTGCGGCGGGACAATTAGTGGGAACGGAGGGTTATGCCGCTGCTACGGCTGGAGGATGGTTAGCCGGCACCAATGCGGCTCGGTTGGCGTTGGGTTTACCGCTGCTCACATTGCCCGTTACGACCATGATGGGAGCCTTGTTTAACTTCATCAGTTCCGCTTCCCCCAAACATTTCCAACCCATGCCGCCCAATTTTGGCATTTTACCGGAGTTGCCCCAACGTATTCGCAATAAGCAAGAACGTTACGGCCAATATCGAGACCGGGCTTTGGCCGATTTAGAAGCTTGGCAAACTAGCATCAAAGATTTAGCAACCTGTCGAGTTTAGGGCTGGCAACTACCAAAAAAGTCGGCTTAGAATTGATACAAAGTCAAAATTAAGGAGCAATCCCATGGCAGACAGAGCCCTAATGGAAAAAATCAATGCTCTGCCCGATGCCATGAAAATTGAAGTAGAACACTTTGTCGAGTTTCTGCTGACTAAGCAATCACCAGTCAGTCCAGCAAATGATGATGGACAAAAAAATACCGTCAAGCAGATGTTCTAAAGGGGAAAATTTGGATGGCCGATGACTTTTGATTGCATGATTATCACTCAGGCTCAATGCCATAATTTGTCCGTCGTTAGCAAAGACGAAAATTTCAAGAAATATGATGTTAATTTAATCTGGGAATGAGAGCAATAATCCGTTGATAGGATTTATTTTTATCCCCTAAGCTTCATTGCTTAAATGCCTTTAACAATTGCCCCGAAATCTCCCAAGATTAAGGCATAATTACGGATTAGTCCGAGCAAGTTAAGGCGATTTTGCCGTAATTCGTCGTTTTCCGCCATCACCAACACGCTATCGGGGCCATCGAAAAAATCTGCTACGGTGGGGGCCAACTCATGCAGAGCATTTACCAAAGTTTCATAGTCACGGCTTTCTTGCACTTCTACCGCTTTGGGATAAATGGCCAACAATGCTTGGTAAACTGCTTTTTCCGAATCCTGGACCAGTTGGGGGGCTTGGATCACGGGACGGGGGTCTAGTTGGTCCATGGGTAAAGTACCCTTACTAGCTAGCTTGGCAGAACGATTAACAGTGGGATAAATCGCGTCTAAATGACCGTTGTCCCGCAATTCTTGCAGATATTGAGCCCTTTCCCTCACATCCTGTAAATCCGCCAACAGACGGTCAGACAATGTACTTTCAGCATCGTTGGAGTTTGTTTCCCCACTGCCCAACACAGCGTTGACTAGATCATAATCAATGCCCTGTTCATCCTGCAGTAAGGTTTGTAATCTTTGCAGAAAAAATGACTTTAGCGCTGGCAGCGGAGAGGTTTTGTCCGGGTGGGAAGTGACAAAATCTTGGCAACCCTGGGTCAATAGCTCCAGTAAATTGATTTCCAGGCCCGCCGCCCAGGCTACGTTAATCACGGCATTGGCGGCCCGCCGTAGGGCAAAGGGATCGGAAGAGCCGGTGGGAAGTAAACCCAGACCAAAAATACTCACCAGGGTATCAAGGCGATCGGCCATGCCCACCACTTGACCGGGTAAACCTTGGGGTAAATCATCATCCTGGTGCCGGGGGAGGTAATGCTCCACAATGCCCTGGGCCACCGCCGCCGATTCACCGCTCACGAGGGCATATTTTTCCCCCATAATGCCTTGCAATTCAGGAAATTCGTACACCATTTGGGTTACCAGATCCGCTTTGCATAGCATGGCGGTACTGTCGATTTCCCCCCGTTGTTGTTCCGTTACTCCCAACTGATCGGCGATCGCCGCCGCCATTTCCATAATGCGGTCCACCTTATCCCGCATGGTGCCCAACTCTTCTTGGAAAGTAACCGTTTCTAGTTGAGGCAGGTAACTGTCGAGGCTGTCGTCACAGTCAGCTTGATAGAAAAATTTGGCATCGGCTAAGCGGGCCCGGATGACCCGGCCATTACCCGCCGCAATAATCTCCCCTTTGCTCGGATCACCGTTGGCAATGGTGATGAAATGGGGCAATAGCTGGCCATTTTTGTCCACCACGGGAAAGTAGCGTTGATGGGTGACCATGACGGTGGTAATCACCTCCCTGGGCAAATCCAGAAATTCCTGATCAAACTGTCCCAACACCGCGGTGGGATATTCCACCAACTGTTCCACTTCAGCGAGCAAATCATCATAGATAATGGCTTCGCCTTCTAGGGTGGCCACCTGGGCGGTAATTTGTTGCTCAATCATGGCCCGGCGTTCCTGGGGATCCACCACCACCCCGGCTTCTTTTAACTGGGCCAAATAATTTTGCCCATGGTCTAAGCTGACTGCTTCCGGGTGCAAAATGCGGTGCCCCCGGGAGAGGCGATCGCCGACTAAGGTGGTGGAACCATTGTCAATATGTAGGGGTAACACTTGGTCATCCAACAGACAAACCAACCAACGAATGGGACGGGGAAAGCGCCAATCTCCATCTCCCCAGCGCATAAACCGTCGGCCATCTAAAGTTTTGAGCCAACCCAGGGCCAATGTGGGTAACAAATCCCGGCTAGCTTGGCCCTGCACTTGCTTATTGACAAAAATAAAATCCCCTTTGGGGGTGGAGCGGACTTCAAAATCCTCTGGGTTAACCCCCTGTTTTTTAGCAAAGCCCAACGCCGCGGGGGTGGGTTGGCCATCCTTGAAAGCGGCACTGGCCGGTGGCCCCTTAATTTCCTCTAGGCGATCGGGCTGACATTCCGGTAAACCTTTGATCAACACCGCCAAACGCCGGGGCGTGCCGTAAATTTCCACTGACCCCGGTTGTAAAAACTCCGCCGCCAAACCTGGGGGAATTAACCCTTGCCACTGGGCGATCGCACTACGAACAAAATCGGCGGGTAACTCTTCGGTTCCAATTTCAAATAGAAAAGTTTGCAGGGGCATAGGGCAAGGGAGCAATGGGTCGGTTAGGGAAGGCAAAAGCCACCACCAATAACCATATCAGGCAAGTTGAGGTGGGGCATAGGGATTTTTGGCAATGGCATAAAATCAGCCCATTTACGGGCAGGTGCTTGCACCATCATTTCTGGACTAGGTTTTAATGGTCAGTGTTGACCATTGACCGATTACTGCCCACTGAACCCTAGACCGAAAATATAACCTTAATATCAAAGTTTTTATGAAAGCCCTCATCCTCTCCGGTGGCAAAGGAACCCGGTTGCGCCCCCTCACCTACACCGGGGCTAAGCAGTTGGTACCCGTGGCCAACAAACCAATCCTTTGGTATGGCATTGAGGCGATCGCCAAAGCTGGCATTACCGACATTGGTATTATCATCAGCCCAGAAACGGGGGAGGAAATTAAAACTGTCACCGGCAACGGGGAAAATTTTGGCGCCCAGATTACCTACATTTTGCAATCAGAACCCCTGGGGTTGGCCCATGCAGTGAAAACGGCGGCGGATTTTCTCCAAATGTCTCCTTTTGTGATGTATTTAGGCGATAACCTAATTCAAGATGACCTAGAGCAATTTCTCGATCATTTCCAAGCAAAATCTCTCGATTCCTTGATTTTATTGCGGCGAGTGCCCAATCCCAGCGCCTTTGGGGTGGCCACCGTTGATGACCAAGGTAAAGTGCTGGCCCTGGTGGAAAAACCGGAGCATCCCCCCTCCAACTTGGCCCTAGTGGGACTTTACTTTTTTGCCCCCACTATTCACCAGGCGATCGCCAATATTGAGCCCTCTGCCCGGGGAGAACTAGAAATTACCGATGCGATCCAATATCTGATCAGCCATGGTTATGGGGTAGAATCTCTGCAACTAGAAGGATGGTGGCTAGACACCGGCAAAAAGGATGATCTACTGGCGGCCAATCAAATTATCCTCGATAGCCTAGTGGAGAAAAATATCCAGGGTACCGTAGATGAGCAAAGCAAAATCTCCGGTCGGGTAACCATTGGCCCCCACAGTCAAATTATCAACAGCGTCATCCGTGGCCCCGTGGCGATCGGCTCAAACTGTCATTTAGAAAATTGTTTCATCGGTCCTTACAGCAGTATTGCCGACGGAGTTAAAATCAGGGAAGCAGATCTTGAACATAGTGTCGTGCTCCAGGGAGCCAGCATTGTGGCCATCCAACAAAGAATTGTGGATAGTGTCATCGGCAAAAATGCCAAGATTTTCCCCGCTCCCTGCCGTCCCCAAGCTTTACGTTTCCTGATTGGTAATGATTCGCAAGTGGAACTGATTGGACCCTCTTCCTACCCCCAAGACTAAAACTCCCCGGCAACCTAGACTAGTTTTGCTAGAATGGTGCCAACTCAAATCGCGGCGGATCTGGCCATGTAGATTACTAAATCAACCGGATAGGTGTTCCCTATGGTTCTGCTACCACCGTCCTCCGGGATTTGCATTAATCTAGAGTCTGTATTATAAAGACAACCGGGGGTTAATTTCTTAACCTTTCTTTACTTTAGATCTCTATCGATCTTTTCACCGTCCATCCACAGGAGTCCAACGCCCCTATGCCCGAGCTTGCTGTCCGCACCGAATTTGACTATTCCAGCGAAATCTACAAAGACGCCTACAGCCGCATCAACGCCATTGTCATTGAAGGCGAACAGGAAGCCTACAGCAACTATCTCCAGATGGCGGAACTCTTACCAGAGGACAAGGAAGATTTGGTCCGTTTAGCCAAAATGGAAAACCGTCACAAAAAAGGTTTCCAAGCCTGTGGCAACAACCTCAAAGTTAGCCCTGACATGCCCTATGCCCAGGAATTCTTTGCCGGTCTCCATGGCAATTTCCAGCAAGCTTTTAGCGAAGGGAAAGTTGTTACCTGTTTGTTAATTCAAGCTTTAATTATCGAAGCTTTCGCCATCGCCGCCTACAACATTTACATCCCCGTGGCGGACGACTTTGCCCGGAAAATCACCGAAGGCGTGGTCAAGGACGAATACACCCACCTCAACTATGGCGAAGAGTGGTTAAAAGCCAACTTTGCCACCGCTAAAGAGGAACTGGAGCAGGCCAACAAGGAAAACCTACCCCTGGTGTGGAAAATGCTTAATCAAGTGCAGGGGGATGCCAAGGTATTGGGCATGGAAAAAGAAGCCTTAGTGGAAGATTTTATGATCAGCTACGGTGAAGCCCTCAGTAACATTGGCTTCAGCACTAGAGAAATTATGCGCATGTCCTCCTACGGTTTGGCCGGAGTCTAGTCCAGGTCGGCAATATCTCAAACTATTTCATTAGGCCCACAAATCCCGAGCTTCCTAGGATCTGTGGGTTTTTCCCCTGTTTTTGGGTACTTTTAGGAAGCTGGCCCATGCCAACGGGAAGTTCGTCAAATTGTGCCATACTGTGTAAAGCTTTATGGCTATCGGAGTCGTTAACTGAGCGGAAAGCGATACCTTCCCCTATTTATTCTGACTATTATCAATGTTTGGTCTTATTGGTCATCTCACGAGTTTAGAACACGCCCAAGCGGTTGCCGAAGATTTAGGCTATCCTGAGTACGCCAACCAAGGCTTGGATTTTTGGTGTTCTGCTCCCCCCCAAGTAGTTGATAACTTTCAGGTGAAAAGTGTGACAGGGCAGGTAATTGAAGGCAAATATGTGGAGTCCTGCTTTTTGCCAGAAATGTTAACCCAACGGCGCATTAAGGCGGCCATTCGGAAAATTCTCAATGCCATGGCCCTAGCCCAAAAGGTGGGTTTGGATATTACGGCCCTGGGCGGTTTTTCTTCGATTGTATTTGAAGAATTTAACCTCAAGCAAAATAATCAAGTCCGCAATGTGGAACTAGATTTTCAGCGGTTCACCACTGGTAACACCCACACCGCCTATGTGATTTGCCGTCAGGTGGAAGCTGGCGCTAAACAGTTGGGTCTTGATCTAAGTCAGGCCACAGTAGCGGTTTGTGGCGCAACGGGGGACATTGGTAGTGCAGTATGCCGGTGGTTGGATAGCAAACACCAAGTTAAAGAATTATTGTTAATTGCCCGTAACCGCCAGAGATTGGAAAATCTCCAAGAGGAATTGGGTAGGGGCAAAATTATGGATTTGGAAACAGCCCTGCCCCAGGCAGACGTTATTGTTTGGGTGGCTAGTATGCCCAAGGGGGTAGAAATTGCCGGAGAAATGTTGAAAAAGCCCTGTTTGATTGTGGATGGGGGCTATCCCAAAAATTTAGATACGCGGGTGAAGGCGGATGGGGTGCATATTCTCAAGGGGGGCATTGTGGAGCATTCCCTGGATATTACCTGGGAGATTATGAAGATTGTGGAGATGGATATTCCTTCCCGGCAAATGTTCGCCTGTTTTGCAGAGGCAATTTTATTGGAGTTTGAGGGCTGGCGCACTAATTTTTCCTGGGGCCGCAACCAAATTTCCGTCAATAAAATGGAGGCGATCGGGGAAGCTTCCGTCAAGCATGGTTTTTGCCCTTTGGTGGCCCTGTAGCTGGCAAGATGTTGAGTTTTCCGGAGTTGGTTCCGGTTGACGAAGTTTGAAACGGTGGTTAGTCTCCGTTCAAGTCCTCAACAGCCTATAGGGAATGCCGCCAATTAACCCTAATGGGGCGCAATATCTGCTAAAAATCTCTCTTCTCTGCTGCAATCTATTAAATCAGCAAAACCAAAGGATGCGTTCTTAATTCTGCTAGGCTAACCGAAAGATGGACTGTTTTGTGTCCAAACTTATGGCTAGTTAAAATAAAATTGAGACGATATTACTTTCTATGAAGCTTGTGTCAAGAGCTCTTTAGCCTGTTACTCTGCCAGCACTCTTAATTGAATTAGCTATAAATCAAAGACTAATCTATCGTAGTCTAATACCGCTGGCGTCAGAGGGTCTGGCTCAGTTGGGATAGGCAATGGCCCATGAGAAAATAGACCACCAAGGTGGCCGCCGCCGCTGCTGCTACCAGAGTTCCAGCTAGCATCAAAGAAAATTCCTGCTCTTCGATCGCCTGTTGCATCAGGTGGAGCGACCAAGCCACCAAAGCCACATCAAAAATGAGAATGGGCACCAACATATGTAACAAAATGTAAACCTTTAAGTTACATTCTAATCTATTAGCCAGCCCTGGCAATCAAAAATCTAGTAATTTAAACTTTTCTGCGGTTTTGAGGCACTGCCCTGGCGGATTTTGTCCGTGCTTCTCTGAAACCTATTCACTTTTATCGATGCGGAAAAATTTTCGCCCTAGCTAGTGACCCCTAGTTTGTTCAAAGGCGATCAGACAACAAAAGCACTGGCCACTGGTCAGTCTGCCTCTTCCTGCAGAATCAGCCGCTCCTGAACTTTTCTCAGAGTACAAACTCGATTGGCAGGTAGACGGGGCAATGGCAATTCCAAATTGGGCCAGGATTCCACCTCAACACAAGGACAAAGGCAACTGGGAATTTGGCTGCGGGATAGGGGCACGGGCAATGCACAACGGGCACAACTGATAATCTCCCAATCACCGCTGAGCAAGCTTTGCAGAGTTTGTTCCGTCCCTTCTAGGTAACAATCTTCCCGACTGGTAAGGATACGTTGCCAACAGTCTTCAAAGGCTCGGGAAAATCTTTGGCCAGCAAAAATTGGGCTAGGCAAAACCACCTCGTCACTTTTTGGAAAGATTACTCCCCGGCCAAGCTGAAACCAGTGACCTAAATAGTTTTTAACTTCAATGGCGTCTGCCATGTCGAATAATACTCCTGAAAAACCCAGAAGTTCCCTCCTGCTGTGCGGCTGGCTTCCATGTTAACGATTTCTGAGTGGGCACTAGCATTTGTTTACAACAACTTAATGATTGCTTCAGTTTTCAAAATCAATCCCTTGATGGCGGTAAGGGTTCTCCCCATTGGCGCAGATCCACCGCATAACCCCCAGTTACTAGGTAAACTTGACTACACAATCCTCCCAATTGGCGAGTTAACGCCCCTAAACGGTCTCGAAAAATACGTCCCAGGGGGTAGGCCGGAATCACCCCCCACCCCGTTTCTTCGGCAACGAAAATAATGGTGATGGGGACATTTTGCAAATCTGCCACAAAAGTAATGAAGTCCATTTGCTTAGTCCGCCATTGCTCCGGGGACAACTCCAGGGTATTGGCTACCCAGCCCCCCAAGGAGTCCACTAAGGCACAACTTCCCGGCGGTAGGGTTGCTAAAGTATCGGTCAAATGCTGATCAACACAGACCGTTTGCCATTGGAGCGGACGGCGATCGCGGTGTTGTTGAATACGGTTTTGCCAGTCTGGGTCGGCGGCATTTTCTTTGCCAGTGGCAATGTAGATAACTGATGGATGGTTTTGGGCAAGATGCTCGGCCCATTCACTTTTACCTGAACGGCTGGGGCCGGTGACAAGGATAGGGAGGGCCATGGAAGTACGACAGTGGGGCGATCATAATTTTAGGGGACAGTAAAAAAACGTTTCAAGAAATTGCCCTGCCACTATAGGCTAGGATCTTTGAGTCCCGATTATCACCGACAGTGAATGTCCCCCCGCCAATTAAATTTTCTCAGTGCCTTTAGTCTCAGTGTGGCGATCGCCATTGTTTATCACCAAGTCTGGGGCATCGCATTGGCCCTACCTGTGCTACCCAGCGAGGGGATGGGAACAGGGACAATGGCCGCAAGTGCATCAATTAATCTTTTCCAGGCTTTTATATTGGGATTTATCCAGGGAGCAACGGAATTTCTCCCCATTAGTAGTACGGCTCACCTAAAAGCGTTGCCCATGGCCTTGGGTTGGGGAGATCCTGGGGTGGCCTTCACCGCCATTATTCAGTTGGGCAGCATTGTGGCAGTACTGTGGTATTTCTGGGGAGATTTAACCGCCATCACCAAGGGCATTATCAAAGCAATTCAAACCCGCCAATACGACTCCCTCGAATTTAAATTGGGCTTAGGAATTGGTTTGGGCACCATTCCCATTGTCTTCTTTGGACTGTTAATGAAGGTGTTAGTCCCAGACCTGGACAATTCCCCTTTTCGTAGTTTGCCCACCATTGCCATTGCTTCCATTGTCATGGCATTGTTGCTGGCCCTGGCGGAAAAATTAGGTACCCACCGCCGCCCCTTTGAAAAATTACGCTGGCAGGATGGCCTAGTGATGGGCATAGCCCAGGCTTTAGCCTTAGTCCCCGGAGTATCTCGTTCTGGGTCAACTTTAACGGCGGGTTTGTTTATTAACTTGGAACGGGCCGCCGCCGCCAGATTTTCCTTTTTGTTAGGCATTCCGGCCATTACTATTGCTGGTTTGGTGGAGCTCAAAGGGGTAATGGATCAACATTTGGGTAACGATGCCATTCTGCCCCTGATTGTTGGTACTATCTCCTCCGCTATTTTTTCCTACCTGGCGATCGCCTGGCTGATCAAATTTCTACAAAAACGCAGCACTTGGATTTTTGTTTGGTACCGTCTAATTTTCGGGATAGTTATTTTATTGACTTTGGCAATGGGAACCCGAGCGTAAATATCGATTGGCTTGGGGCAGATTGTAACGTAATAATGTACGATCTTGGCGCTCTAATTCGTAAATGGGCAAATCTTCGATGGCATAGTCCAATGCTGCCATAACTTGTTGTCCTAAAGCCTTAGCCAAGCAGGGAACGACGGAATTGCCAATTTCTCGAAAGCCATGCCAAATAGTATTATGGAACTGAAACCAATCGGGATAGGTATGGAGTCGAGCGGCTTCCCTAACAGTAATACATCGAGGCAAGGCGTAGTGTATTGGTCTCGGGGCGGTGTAAGCTCCCTTATCGCTGCCAGTTCCCGCCCTGAGGGTATTGCATAAACCAGTTGCTGATAGCCGCAGAAATCGGCTGGTTTTATCTACAGTTCCTGGCAAGGTATCAGCAAATCTTTTCATTGATTTTTCCGTATGGAGAGAACCAATATGGCCATAAACCAGATTATCAACCTGACGTTTATGGCAGAGAGAAAACACCCCATTGGGCTTGATAGCATAACTTTTTCTCAAGGCTGAATAATCCAGTAAATCTGCGGGAATGCCCCGATCTTCTCCAGTTAAATAGGGAGGATGGGGGGTGAGATCATCAATGGCTTCCCCACAGGTAAATAGGGGTTGATGGTTTATAGTAGAGGGTGATTTTTGCGAATTTTTACCTTGTTCTACTTCAGCCAAATCGAGATGGGAAGGCGGCGGATAGGTAGCGGGAGCGACATCCTTTCTAGAGCCGAGAATGATTAATCTTTTACGTTTTTGGGGAGCACCGTAAAGGGATGCGTCTAGAACTAAAATTGGTTTTTCGATGTGGTAACCAATACTTTCAAATTCTTCAATTAGTTCCTCTAAAAACTTTTTGTGTTGCCCCGATTGGATACCTGGAACATTTTCAAATAAAAAATATTTGGGTTTGAGATCCCGAATCATTCGCACATATTCAAACACCAAGGAATTACGGGGGTCATCCAACTGTCTTTTGCCCATCAAGGAAAAACCCTGGCAGGGTGGCCCCCCAGCAATTAAGTCTATGTTGCCTGAATAACCATGGCTGTCCACCTCTCGAAGAATTTCCTCGGCAGTTACCTGGGCAATATCCCGGCAAATGGTGGCCCCATAGGGAAAATTATGATGATGAACTAAGCAATGTACAGCGTCAACTTCCACTGCGGCAGCAATGTCAAATCCAGCGGCTTCTAAACCCAAGGACATGCCACCACAGCCCGCAAACAAGTCGATGGCAATGGGTCTGGCCATGGTTTTTCCGGTTTGTTACTAGCGGCTCAATTATCTTTAGCTGGCCGCAGTTAGCTAGTTCAGCTATGGATTCTTAAACGTTGCCATTACTCCCACTCGATGGTGCCAGGGGGCTTGGAGGTGATGTCATAAACCACCCGGTTTACCCCCTTAACTTCGTTGACAATGCGGTTGGAAATAGCTTCGAGGATGTCGTAGGGGACCCTAGCCCAATCGGCGGTCATGCCGTCTTCACTGGTGATGAAGCGCAACACAACGGGGTGGGCATAGGTGCGCTTGTCTCCCATTACGCCCACGCTACGGATGGGCAGCAGTACGGCAAAGGCCTGCCAATAGTCGTGGTAAATGCCCTGTTTGGAAATTTCATCCCGCACAATGAAATCCGCATCCCGGAGAATGTTTAACCTTTCTGAGGTAACTTCCCCAATAATACGGATGGCTAGGCCCGGGCCTGGGAAGGGATGGCGGCGGACAATTTCTTCCGGCAGGCCAATGGAGCGACCTAGTTTACGGACTTCATCTTTAAAAAGTTTGCGGAGGGGTTCCACAAGCTTAAAGCGGAGATTTTTCGGTAGACCACCGACGTTATGGTGACTTTTGATTTTTACTGCCACCCGTTCGCCGGTTTTGGGGTCAACATTGCTGTCGGCGGACTCAATCACGTCGGGGTAGAGGGTACCCTGGGCTAGGTAATCGAAGGGGCCAAGGCGTTGGGATTCTTCTTCAAACACCTGAATGAATTCGTGGCCAATCAGACGACGTTTTTCCTCCGGATCGGTTACTCCTTCCAGCTGCTTGAGGAAACGATCCCGGGCATTGACGTATTGGACAGGAATATGAAACTGATGATCAAACAGTTCCACCAACCGTTCCGGTTCCCCTTTACGCATGAAGCCCTGGTCAATGAACATACAGGTGAGGTTGTCGCCGATCGCCCGATGGAGCAGAAAGGCCAAGGTTGAGGAATCCACCCCACCGGATAGGGCCAACAATACCCGGCGATCGCCTACTTGATTCCGCACTTCCCGAATGGATTCTTCGATGAAAGCGTCGGTAGTCCAGGTGGGGTCGCAGTGGCAAATGTGATAGACAAAGTTGCGGATCAGGGCAATGCCCCCTACGGAATGGACAACTTCGGGATGGAACTGCACCCCAAATAGGGCCCTTTGATGATCGGCGATCGCCGCACAGGGAGTGTTATCGGTGTGGGCCAATACCTCAAAGCCCAAGGGTAGATCCACACAGGAATCCCCATGGCTCATCCACATGGTACTACCGTTTTCTACATTGGTAAGCAGGTCGGTGGGGTCATCAATGTGCAAACTCGCCTTGCCATACTCCCCCCGCTTGGCCCGTTCCACCCGGCCGCCTAGTTGTTTGACCATCAGTTGCATGCCGTAGCAGACCCCCAACACGGGAACGCCCAACTGAAAAATTTCTGGGTCACACTCGGGAGCCCCCTGGTCATAGACGGAATTGGGGCCACCGGAAAGGATGATGCCCTTGGGTTTAATTTCCCGCAACTGCGCCGCTGTGGTGCGATAGGACAAAACTTCCGAGTAAACCTCGGTTTCTCGGATGCGTCGGGCAATTAGTTCCGAATATTGGGAACCAAAGTCTAAAATGATGATGATCTGCCCCTTGAGGCGATCGGAAACGCGCTCCAGCAGAGGATGGTCGCTTACAACGGGGGGAATCGGGATTTGGGTAGTCACGGCGATCGGCAGTCAGGAATTTATATCTGGAGGTGAGGGCGAATCCCCAGGCAAACCTCAGAAAGACTAGATTCGTGGTGTTGTTTCCGGGTCTAACTGACGGCAAGGCCATGGTCGTCAACAATCCCAGTATTCTACCCCAATACCTGAAGCCCAGAATAACCCACCGCAAATCTGCGCTAAGATGGGGGCGGAAAATTGCAGAGGTTCTTCTCAAAAATTCCCTGGAGAGGTGGCAGAGCGGTTGAATGCGGCAGACTCGAAATCTGTTTTGGGGCAACTCAACGGGGGTTCGAATCCCCCCCTCTCCGTATCAGGATTAAACCGGCAAAACTAACAGTTGATTTGAGGGCTGGTCAGGGTTGGACGAAACGGTTTCCCCAGCCCCTAGTCTGCCCCTGAGATTTACCATTACTGAAATTTACCTAAATTTTTCTTGACATAATGGTGAGAGATACATTAGGAAAGGGCTTGTCGGCGAAACTATTCCGCTGTTAAGTTTGTCTTTTTTAACCAGATTCGGTCTCCCCGTGCCCAGCAATTACCGTGTTTAAATCCTTTTCCCGCAAGCTTAAGCGTTCCACTGTCGACTTTCTCCACCAGTTAGCTAACACATTGGAAGTGGGGGAAGAGGGCAAGTCTTCGGCCAAGGCAGGGGAATTTCCCAATGGGCCAGATTCTTCTCCCCAGGGGGAACTGATCGCCGAGTTATCGGAGGACTTATCTGGGCCGGCGGCCAACTTAGCAAAGCCAGAACTAGACCCGGGCCATGGCAGGGAAATGGTGACCGCCATCAATATTCAAAATGTTCGGAATGGAGCCTCAACCCCGGAAGAAATTACAGCCGTTGAATCAGGTCAAGGCAACGGCAATAGCCATGTTGCGGTGGTGCCTCCCAGTGTTTCCCCATCGGCAGATGCCCCCCCTTCATCCTCTTTGGACCGGAGTAACCGGCGGCGGCGCCGAAGAAGAAGGAGTAAAGAAAATAGGGCTTCCTCCAAAGCGCCCCTGGCCCTAACTACTGGTCTGAAAACCCTGGGGCGATCGGTGTCCCGGTTTACCCAACAACCCCGATTTTGGTTTGTGTTTGGTTTTGGCTTGGGGGCCGGGGTCGGTACCTCTGCCTTGGCCTGGGGCTTTTACCAGTTGGAGACCATGACCCAAGTGGCGATCGCCGATGTGGTGACCTATGCCCCTCCGGGCACCATGACTATCAAAGCGGCCAATGGTGCCACTCTCCAGGAAATTGGCAACGTTAGCCACGATACGGTGACCATGGGTAAAATCCCTCCCCTGATTGAGCAGGCCTTCATCGCCAGTGAAGATAGTCGCTTTCGGGAACACCGGGGTATCGATCCCCAGGGCATTATCCGGGCATCCCTGTCCAATGTTCAATCCGGGGACGTGGTACAGGGGGGTAGTACCATTACCCAACAGTTAGCTCGATTAGTTTTTTTGAATCAGGATCGCACCCTAGCCAGGAAGTTGAAGGAAGTGCGACTGGCCCAAAAAATTGAGACTGCCCTGCCCAAGGATCAAATTCTGGAACGCTATCTAAATTTAATTTATCTAGGTTCTGGAGCTTACGGGGTGGCGGATGCGGCCCACGCCTACTTTAGTAAGACCCCAGAGGAGTTGACCTTAGGGGAAGCGGCCACCTTAGCAGGGGTGGTGCCGGCCCCCAGTGTTTATTCCCCCCGACAGAATTTAGAGTTGGCTACCCGTCGCCGTAATGAAGTGCTGAACCGTATGGCAGAGGTGGGCTTTATTACCTCCGCAGAAGCCCAGGCGGCGATCGCCGAGCCCTTGAAAATAAATCCCAGTCCTTTGAAGCGGTTTAATCGAGAAGCGGAATTTTTCACCGACTACATTTTGGATGAGTTGCGGGCTAAATTGCCGGAGGAGGAACTCCAACAGGGGGGGTTAACGGTGAACACAACCCTTAATAACCAATGGCAAGAGGAGGCTCAAACCATTCTCACCAATGCAGTGAAGAAATATGGCCGCTGGCAACGGTTTTCCGAAGGGGCGATGGTGGCCATGGATCCCCGCACCGGGGCGATCAAAATGATGGTGGGGGGCAAGGATTACCAAGGCAGTCAATTTAACCGGGTGACCCAGGCCAAACGGCAACCAGGTTCTACTTTTAAGCCCATTCTCTACGGAGCGGCGATCGCCTCGGGTATTTCCCCCAACAAAAGCTATCCCAACGTGCCCATTGACATTGGCGGTTACCAACCAGCTAACTACGGTGATAGTTACAGCGGTGGCAACATGTCTTTGCGGGATGCCCTCACCAGTTCCGTGAACGTAGTGGCGGTTCGTTTACTGCTGGATGTGGGTTGGAATCCGGTCATTAACCTAGCCAGGCAAATGGGCATTAGTTCCAAACTAGGACCCACCTATTCCCTTGCCCTCGGGGCCTGGGAAATGACTCCTCTAGAAATGACCAGTGCCTACGGAACCTTTGCCAATAAGGGTATCCATGTGCAACCCTACGCCATCCAAAATGTGGTCAACACCAAAGGGGAAGTAATTTACAAAGCCGAGCACAAACAAACCAAAGCCCTAGACCCGGACAGCAATGCCATTATGACTTCCATGATGCGCAGTGTGGTCACCTCCGGCACCGGTCGTCCAGCCGGACTAGGCGATCGCCAGGTGGCAGGTAAAACGGGGACATCGGACGAAGCCAAGGACCTGTGGTTTATCGGTTACATTCCCCAACTGGTGACGGGGGTATGGTTGGGTAACGATAACAGCCGCCCCACCAATGGGGCCAGCACCACTGCGGCCATGGTTTGGGGACAGTTTATGCGGGATGTCACCAAAGGAATACCCGTTGAATCCTTCCCTGCCATGCCCAAAAATCCGGACCAGCGCAAACCCAGTATCAAAGCTGAGCCCATTAAGCGTCGGGTGAAAGTCCTCGCGCCTCCCAGCTCCCCGGAAACGGACAGCCAAACCACCACGGATCGACCCCGTCGTCGTCGCCGTACCCAGACCGACGCGGCCCGCCCCAGCAACACCCAAACCGCTAGGACCACTGCCCCAGCTCCAGCTTCTGCGCCCTCTGCTCCGCCCAGGACAGTCAGTGCCC
>NZ_JADEWJ010000478.1:0-1007 GCF_015207725.1 Synechocystis sp. LEGE 06083 | reverse complement strand
AGCCAAGAGAAACCATAATCGGGAAAAAGCACAGACAGAACGAATCTGTGATTTCTGGATATTCCAGACATTGGACTGGTCATCTAAAAAGCTCTCTTCAATCTGGAAGCGCATGCCATATTCAGCAAAAGTCTGAAGATTAGTGGGTTCATTGCTGAGAATCGCCCAAAACTCACCGTTGCAATTATTGCGTCCAAAAATAAGGTGCACAGGACCATAGTATTGGCTCTTATGTAAACGGATACCGTGAAGGCAGAGGGCTTGCCCCCACTGGAAATGAAAGTCCTTCAGACGTTGCCACCCCTTTCCCTGACGCCAGACCCAAGTATTTTGCTTCAAACGGATACGATAACTCCAACGCCATTGCCTCGTCAGGGCCTTCAACAACTCCAGATGGACAAAGCCTCGGTCTGCCAGCAGCACTATCTTTTTTCCCTGGGGTAAACAACGGGATGCCCTTTGTAAAACCCCTTGATAGTCTTTGAACGTCACACTGGCACTGGGATGAGCTAAAACCCGCCAGGCCACTGGTAAGGTACGACCTCGATGAACCACCGCAACTCGCACTAAACAATACCTCTCCCAGAAGATGGAGGTATCTAGGCTTAGGTATAGGCATTCTTCCTGCCAAGAGGCTAAAGCGGCACTAATCAGGGGTTGATAGAGTTTGTGGACGTTAATGCGGGGATTATCCAACCAGCGTCGCACCCGTCTTTGTTTACTTTGGGCGTAGAGTCCTCGACTAGGGAGATGCGGCACCCAGCGGGTCAGGTTGATTTCGCCAGCTTGTATCAAGGCCACAATCATCAAGATGCAGGTCGTTAGGTGACCTTGATGAGCCCAGGGGCTGACTTGACTCAGCCAAGTCTTCAGGCCATGGTAGAGGGGGGAGTGATTATGCATCGCGTTCCAGGTTTTGAGTGGTATCTAATCCTAGAACGTGACCTCCCCTCTTTTCTACAATCCCCACCTAGACTGCTTTTCACTTCTTTTGTCAGTCAATCAGG
>NZ_JADEWJ010000477.1:0-1010 GCF_015207725.1 Synechocystis sp. LEGE 06083 | reverse complement strand
GTTCAAGGTAATTGATTTTTCTGCAGCGATGGGTTGGTAAATACCGATTACCCCCATAATGCAATCGGCAATTGACACTGATTCCGGGGAGGGGGCAGTGGCATCAATTTCCAACAACGCCTGCAAACCGGTGATCAAATCAGTTTGGCGATCACAATTTTGTCTAATTAAGTCTAAATATCGCTGGCGGGCTTCCTTTTTTTGTTGAAAAGATTCCAACAATTGCAGTGCTGTTTTGGTATTGGTGAGGGGAATACCCAATTCCCGAATCAAATTAACCACAAAGGAGTTGGCGATCGCCGTATAATTCGGCTGCTTATTATCATTACTCGTAATTTTTTTGAGCGGTGGTCCCATCCCTTGCACCAGTTGATTAACCAAATCCAAATCAGTGCTGGAGGGCAGCTTCTCCGGTGCGAACAAATCCACTGGCAAATCGTCCGCCACCACTAATAATTGTTTTAATTGATTTAAATAATGCCCAATCACCCGTGGAGAAAAGCTTTGTAAAATATTGACCACCTTGGGGTTTTCCGGGGATTCATTCAGCAAAATTAAGAGGCTAATTTCGGCACTGAGAAAACAGAAAAAACTTTCCCCCTGCCAATGGGTATCAACTTCCAAAAGCAATGGACTAATGGTTGTTTTTAGGTCCAACCTCAACCCCGCCACCGGCCCTGGCTCATCCCCGGGACGACACCAATATAAATGCTTCAACAACCCCGTTTGACTATAGTCGGCGATCGCCGTTTGCCAGGGAGATTGCCCACTAAACTTAGCCCAAACACTGCACTGAATCTGGTTATCAGCCAAAATCAGACAAATACTCTTAAACCAATTAACCGCCGCCGCCGTTCCCAACGTGTGCAGGGTATGGGGAGCCTGCCCCTGAACCAATCTGAACATGGATGGTGATCACTCCAATTTTTTGTGGCCATGGCCTTGGGAGAACCTAAGCTAATTATGGCCACTAGGGGGATTTTTAAATCGATTTTGGGCTTCTTGGAAAG
>NZ_JADEWJ010000145.1:0-9532 GCF_015207725.1 Synechocystis sp. LEGE 06083 | reverse complement strand
AAATTTAATTAAAAATTGTTCAATTAAAGTGGTCAAATAGATCGGCAGTAATCCCATTTGGGTTGAATAAAATTAACTCAAGTAACATTAATCAACTTTATTTTGTGATCAAGGCGAAATTAACGACAGCCAACTGGCCCAAAATTGCCCGATCGCCGTCCATTGACCGCCGAGGGAAAACCAGATCAGCAGGGCTACCCCCACCAAAATGGTGAGCAGATAAAATTGTGACTGCCCGGTGACATTATATTTGAGGGCACTACCGCTGAAAATAGTCACCAAACTAACTAGGTTTACTATGCCGTCAATCACATAACGATCAAACCAAGTGCTGACTTTGGCGATCGCCGCCACCGCCGCCACCACCGTAGCGCCATAGATTTTGTCTAGGTACACGTCGTAGGCAAACAAATCCTGCAGGAACCGCACTGGCAGTTGACTAGAACGGGACAGGTTACGACGCAGGGGCAATAAACTCCCCAACAAAATGCCAATAATGCCAGCTCCGATCAGTAAGGGCATGGCCCATTGGGTAACCGGGCCGATTAAACCCATCGGGGAAGCGGGGGATAACCAAAAAGGCCACTGTAGGGGGGCAATAGGGATCAGCAGGGTCATAATGATCAAGCTCACCATGGGTACGGCCATGGGCCAGGGCACTTCCGGCGCCCGGCGGGTTTTGGGTTGGGGTTTACCCAGGAAGACCAACCGAAACACCCTGGTTAAATTAAGGGCGGAAAAGAGGTTAACAAAGATCAATAAAGCCAACAGGGACCAGCTTACGGACCAATCGCCGCTAAACCATTTTTGCCAGGTCCAAAACATGCCCAGGGGAAAAACCGCCAATAATCCTGCAGAACCCACCACAAAGGACGTTGTGGTCACGGGCATACGGTTCCATAATCCCCCCATTTCAGTAATGTTTTGACCGCTCGTGGTGAAGATAATCGAGCCGATGCTCATAAATAACAAAGCTTTGGCGATCGCATGGGTGAACAGTAACAAAAAGGCAATGTCCACCTGCCCCAAACCCACCGCAATAAACACTAGCCCTAGGTAAACACTGGTGGAATGGGAAAGGGTTCGTTTAATGTCAATCTGGGCAATGGCAATCAACGAGGTCATCACCACAGTTAAGGTGCCCAATACAATCAAGGTCTTCGAGGCGATCGGGGAGAGGGTGAACACCGGCTGTAACTTAATCAGCACATAGGCGCCGGCCGACACCACCACCGAATTACGCATAATGCCCGCCGGATTGGGGCCCTCCATAGCTTCATCTAACCAAAGATTGAGGGGAAATTGGGCGCATTTACCAGTGGGCCCAGCAATTAAAGATAGTCCCAGTAAAGTAGCGGTGATGCCGGTCACTGGTACTGTGTTGGCCCAGTTATCCAACTGAGAAAAAGTCAAACCCTGGCCATAACTAGAGAGAGCCACCACACCCATGAGGAGAATAATATCCCCCACCCTTTTGGTTAAAAAAGCATCCCGGGCCGCTGTGACCACCAAGGGCTGGGCATACCAAAAACCCACCAGGAGATAGGTGGAAAGGGTCAACATTTCCAACAAGCCATAGCTTAAAAATAGGGAGTCACTCAGGGCAATACCCCCCAATGCCGCCTCAAAAAAGCCTAATAGTCCGTAAAATCTGGCCAAGGACCAATCCTTCTCCATGTAGCCCAGACCAAAGATCTGCACCAAAAAACTGATGCCCGTCACCACCGACAGGGCCCCCAGGCTAACCGGCGAAATTTCCACTGCCAAGATGAGGTCTAAATCCGCCACCTGGAGCCAATGGAAAACAATTTGTTCGCTTGGTCTTTGCCAAATTGCCGAGAGGGCTACCATGCCATGGATGGCAGAAACCAAGGTCATGAAAACGTTAAAGTAGGCCGCCGGTCGCGGCCCCGTTTGTTTAATCAATCGAAATGACCAGGGCAGGGTAAGAATTGACCCAATCAGACCATAAAAAGGAATAAACCAACTACTTTGTAAAAGAAAATCGGACATTGAGCTTGGGATTGCGAGGAATTTTCGCCTAGGGTTCGCAGAAAATAGGCAATTTGTGATCAGATTTTACGCTATCGTCGCCTCAATTCTCATTTTGGCGATCGCCGTTGCTAGTGCGGTGCCGCTTTTAATCTGCTCGTTTAGCCATGCAGATAAACATTAGTGTTGTAGAGCATTAGTCGGTCACTATAAACTATCAAGGGCCCAGCCCTGGACCCCATTTCAGTTTTCTCCAACCCAAAGAAGCAGGAACTCCTAGACCTCTGGTGGCGTGGTTTTTCCTTTAGACTTAGTACTCTTAGTCGTTTTTGTGGTTTTGGGTTTACCCGTGGAAGTCGTTTTTTTCGCTTCTGACTCCGGGGATGACTCCGATTCAACTACCGTTTCCGTTGGCAGGTTAGGGGTTGGGGTTTCTTCTACTAAAGGGGCTGGCACAGAAGGTGGTTGGCGATCGCCATTGTCAGTGATGAGATCCTCTGCCAGTAATTGCTCAGTTTCCCCTTGGTCTAGGTTCTCCGGGGACTTTTGGCCATTCTCCTGTTTCTCCCCTTTGGGGCCGTGTTCAGATTTTTTCTCGGAACTGTCGGGATTGAAAGGAGTTTTCTTAACCCGGCGGGGGGTTTGTTCGACTGGATCGGCAATCTGTTCCACAAAGCCAAAACAATTTCTTTGGGGAATCAAGCGAGCCAAAATCTGATAAAACTTAGGTCGCTCCTCCGAATCTTTGCGAAAACGGTAGGGGGGTTGGTCGCTCCAAATTAAGGGCAAATGCTGATTGTTAGGACGATTTTCATAACTCTTCAGCTCGTTGCGATAGACACTAAAAACAGGGCGGCGACATTGGGGAATAAATTGCCACACCCCCCGCAAAACAAAAATACCAGGATCGCTTTTCTCATGTTGTTCCGTGCCCATCCAGACCACCTTAAAGCTCAACCCTTCTCCCTTGGACTGGGGATAACACTTGATCCAAGCTAGTTTTCCTTCCAGGGCCGCTGCCACCGCAATGGCTCGACGGGGTAAATATAGGGTAAAACTAGCATCCCGGATCTGTACGTAATATCGTTCTTCCCCCTTCCGTACCACTCCCCGCAACCACCCGATCGCCTGGTAATAGTTCTGGGCGGTGGTATCTAGGGTCGTATTAGCTGGGGCTTCGGGAATTAGACCGTCTGCCACGGCCGCATTCGTTTCTAAAGGATCAGTTTCGGGAGTTTTTTTAGGCGGCTTGGGGGGGGTGGGTTGCATAGTGTTAACAATCTTGGACGCTCGGTAAACACTGGATCCAGTGTCTGAATTAGTATGAGTGACAATTACCCCCAAGGCAAGGGGCGGAGGGATGACAAAGTCAAGCAAAAATGCCCTTGCAACCAAAAAAACTAAAGGGTCCCGGCCAGATGGCAAGAACCCCTAGGTTGAATTAATTTAAGTCACAGCGAGAACAGGATTTAACCTGATTTCCCACTGAAAATATGGGCAATTCAAGATAACTTCATCAATGGAATGAAACTATGGTGAATGAAAAACTAGGCCCTAGTAGCGGCTACCACCGTAGCTTTTGCGACCACCACCAAAGGAACCACCGCCACTGCGATTTTCCCGGGGCTTGGCTTTATTGACTTTGAGGTCACGACCCATCCATTCTGCGCCGTCTAGGGCTTCAATGGCGGCCGTCTCTTCAGCGTCAGCTTCGAGCTCGACGAACCCGAAACCCCGCATGCGGCCGGTTTCCCGGTCGGTGGGGAGCTGAACCCGCTTTACAGAACCATATTCAGCAAAAACCGCGGTTAAATCGGCTTCTGAAACATCATAGGACAGGTTGCCTACATAAATTGACATGGAATTTCTCCAAAAACTGAGGGATATGTAGAGGGTGATTTCGGAGAAATGCCTGTCAATGGAAAAACGCGAAAAACCGTTAATACTAGAAACAAATGCTACCAACCGATCATTACTCTATGGGAGCATAGTAACACGTTGTCCCCTCGGCCGGTGATTTTGGGTCTGGAATTCCTGACACGGAACCAGGCAAATTCGTCCCCCCAGACTGACCAGAAAAGAATGGTACCATTGCTTAGACGGCTCGTGCCCTTAGCTTATAACAACCTTCACTTATTTAAATTTTCGAGCTTAGCTTTCCATGACCAACGCCGCCCTAGACGATAAAACCATCGTTCGTGACTATTTTAATTCCACCGGCTTTGACCGTTGGCGCCGGATCTATGGCGACGGACAAGTTAACTTTGTGCAAAAAGACATCCGGGTGGGTCATCAACAAACCGTTGATTCAGTGGTGGCCTGGCTAGGGGCGGACGGGAATTTGGCAGGCCTATTAGTCTGTGATGCGGGTTGTGGGGTCGGTAGCCTGAGTATTCCCCTGGCCCAAGCGGGAGCATTGGTCTATGGCAGTGATATTTCCGAAAAAATGGTCGGAGAAGCCCAACAAAAGGCCCAGCAAGTTTTGCCCTATGGCAATCAACCGACTTTTATGACCCAGGATTTGGCTCAGTTGGGGGGCAAATATGACACAGTGATTTGTTTAGATGTATTAATTCATTACCCAACCCAGGAAGCGGCCGCCATGATTACCCATTTGGCTTCCTTGGCCGATCGCCGTTTGATTTTAAGCTTTGCGCCGAAAACCCTGGGCTTAACTGTGCTGAAAAAGATTGGCGGACTGTTCCCCGGTCCCAGTAAGACCACCAGGGCCTATCAACACAAAGAAGCGGATATCCGTTCCATCCTCGAAAAAAACGGCTTTTCCATTGCCCGCACTGGCATGACCAGTACCCGTTTCTACTATTCCCGCATTTTAGAGGCGGTGCGCTCCTAGTTCCCATGGCCATTACCCCTACCCAATTGTTGGATTGGAAGCGTCAACAACGGCCCATTGTGGCCCTCACGGCCTGGGATACGGCGATCGCCTCGGTGCTAGATGCGGCGGGGGTGGAAATTATCCTGGTGGGGGATTCCCTTGGCATGGTGGCCCTGGGCTACGACACCACTCTGCCGGTGAGTTTAGATACCATGATTCACCACACAGCGGCGGTAAAAAGGGGAGTACAAAGAGCATTGGTGGTCTGTGACCTGCCTTTTTTGACCTATCAGGAGAGTCCGGCCCAGGCCATGGGATCCGCGGGAAGAATTTTGCGAGAAACCGGTGCCCAGGCAGTGAAATTAGAAGGGGGCTACCCCCGCATGGTGGAAACGGTGGTCCGACTGACGGAAGCGGGCATTCCGGTGATGGGTCATGTGGGCCTAACGCCCCAATCGGTGCATCAGTTAGGTTATCGGCAACAGGGACAAGACCCGGCCACGGCGGAGAAAATTCGTCAACAGGCGATCGCCCTGGCAGAAGCCGGTGTGTTTGCCATTGTTTTAGAACATATTCCGGGTGATCTGGCGGCCAGTATTACCGAGCAGTTGCCCGTTCCCACCATTGGCATCGGTGCAGGACCCCACTGTGACGGCCAGGTGTTGGTGACGGCGGATTTACTCGGCTTGACAGTCAAACAACCCCCCTTTGCTCCGGCCTACATGAATTTACGACATACGATTACGGAAACAGTGCATAAATTCAGTGGGGAAGTACGGCAAAGACAATTTCCCCGGCTTAACCACTGAAAAATCCATGACCAAAACTGCTGTTGTTTTACTATCCGGAGGGCTAGATTCCGCCACCGTAGCGGCGATCGCCCAAAGGCAAGGGTATCGAGTCATTGCCCTGTCCTTCAACTATGGCCAACGCCATGACCGGGAATTGCAGGCGGCGCAAGACATTGTCCAAGCCCTGGCGCTCCCAGAACATTTCAGCGTTAACCTAGACCTGGCCCAATGGGGGGGATCTTCCTTGACCGATCGCCAACAAACCTTGCCCCAGGCAGGGGTAGAGCCAGATATTATTCCTTCCACCTATGTGCCAGGGCGTAACACTGTGTTCATTGCCCTGGGTTTATCCCTGGCCGAAGCCAAGGGCGCCGAAGCGGTATTTTTGGGCATCAATGCCATCGACTATTCTGGCTATCCTGACTGCCGCCCTGAATATTTAGCAACCTATCAACAATTGGCAGCCCTATCCTCCAAGGTGGGGGTGGAAGGGCGTCCCATTCAATTGCTGGCCCCCCTGATTGAATTGAGCAAAGTTGACATCGTCCATAAAGCCCTAGAGTTGGGGGTACCCATTGCCCAAACTTGGTCCTGCTACGCCGGGGGAGAAGAACCCTGTGGCCGCTGTGATTCCTGCCGTCTCAGGGATCAAGCCTTAATTGAAGCGGGGCACCCCGAACTGGCCAGTGCCCAGGGTCGTCGCTAACCACGCCATGGCATGGGCTCTCCTAAACAGTTGAAAAACCAGTACAACAGCAGCTAACCGCAGTTGGAACATCTCGGGTATATTGACCTTCATTGACGGCAGATTTGATTGGGGAAAAACAACCATGGTTAAGTTAGGGCAGTTATTGGCATCGGTTCCAGAGGTGGTGGCCGCCGCCCCTTGGTTAGCCCAGGAACCGGATCGTTACCCTGCCCTGGGGGAAATGGTGACGGGTTTATCCACCAATTCCCATGCCTGTCCCCCTGGCACTTTGTTCATTGGGATGCCGGGCACCAGGGTTGATGGAGGAGAGTTTTGGTCTGGGGCCCTGGGAGCGGGGGCGATCGCCGCAGTGGTCAGTGAGAAGGCATTGCAAAAATTTCCTCCCCAAAATGGAGAATGCGTCATTGCCGTGCCGGATTTAGTGCCGGTGTGTGCTGGCATTGCGGCGTCCTTTTACCAACATCCCGCCAAAACGTTGCAACTGGTGGGGGTAACGGGCACAAATGGCAAAACCACCACTAGCCATTTAATTGAATATTTCCTCAATCAACAACAACGGGCCAGTGCCTTACTGGGAACCCTCTACACCCGTTGGCCCGGTTATCAAAAGACCGCCACCCACACCACTCCCTTTGCAACGGATTTACAGAGACAGTTGGCCGAAGCTCTCCAGGCAGGCAATCAATACGCAGTGATGGAAGTCAGTTCCCATGCCTTGGCCCAGGGGCGGGTTTTGCAATGTGGTTTTGCCTGTGCTGTGTTCACTAATCTCACCCAGGATCATTTGGACTTCCACGGCACCATGGAAAACTATTTTGCCGCCAAGGCCCTGTTGTTTGAGGGGCAATATCTGAAGGGGCGAGCAGTAATTAATAAAGATGACGTGTATGGCCAAAAGTTAATCGATCGCCTACCGTCGGCTCAGGTTTACACCTACAGCGTCACTGACAGCAGTGCGGACTTTTACACTAGGGATTTGGACTATCAACCCACCGGCGTCCAAGGCATTCTGGTTACACCCCAGGAAGAATTACCATTCCAGTCTCCCTTGGTGGGGCAATTTAACCTGGCCAATGTCCTAGCAGCGATCGCCAGTGGCCTCCACTTCGGGCTAGATCCGGCCGCCATGGTGAAGGATTTATTAGATTTTCCCGGGGTACCGGGGCGCATGGAGCAGGTGAAAATCCGTCCTGATCAAGATATTTCTGTGATGGTGGACTATGCCCACACCCCCGACAGTTTGGAAAATGCCCTTAAGGCCGCCCGCCCGTTTATTCCTGGTCGTCTGATCTGTGTGTTCGGCTGTGGCGGCGATCGGGACCGGACCAAACGTCCTTTGATGGGTAATATTGCGGCCCAGTTGGCAGACCTAGCAGTGGTCACTTCTGATAATCCCCGTACCGAAGACCCCGAACAAATTTTGGCCGACGTGGTACAGGGTATTAGTCTAGAAATCAAACCCTGGATCATTGGCGATCGGGCCACTGCCATCCATAAAGCGATCCGGGAAGCAAAACCGGGGGACGGGGTGTTAATTGCCGGCAAGGGCCATGAAGATTATCAAATCCTCGGCACGGAAAAAATCCACTTTGATGACAGGGAACAGGCCAGGGAAGCGTTGATTTTACGTTACAGCTAGCATTTCTTCCCCAAAAGCCTCTTGGCAAAGTTTCAGCTTGCTCCTTCAATGAACCCACTAAAACCCTAGTACTTCTGGATTTTCTTTCTCTTTGTTTCCGCCAAACTTGGAGGAACCGGGGGACGTTTAAAATCCCCTGCAAGTAATCAAGTGTTTGTTGCTGATTCAAATACAGGGCAGTGACCATCGGCCCTCACCTCTAACCCCATGAGAGGGGAAGCGGGATTACGACAATGGTGATGCTGAAAATGCCGGCAATTAGCACAGCAATCGAAATCTACTGGACGTTTTCTGGTTTGATTTTGTTTGAGCAGTTCCCTTTGGCTGATCCCCCTTAATACCAGTTCCTCTCCCTGCCAACGGGCTTGCACAATGCCAGTTTCGCCAAATTTGCCCCAACGGGAATTTTCCAGAATTTGCCCATCTAAATGAATGACCACTTCCTCCAGGTGATGGATCTGCTTATTGGGTTCTAATTCGTGGATTTCCCCCTCATAAATTTGGGGCGGCGGGGGAGTCGGTTGCACAAATCGATCGCCAATGGGCAGGGCCACCGCATTGCCAGCGGCGGGGGAATGGAGTTGGTAACGGCTTTGGAGTTCTTCTAAGCTGGTGAGGTCTTCAATATCTGAAGGTTGCCCATGGACAAACACTAAATGTTGGGGACGGAGATTATGGATTAACTGGGTGGTGTTGCGGCCATCACTGTGGTCTGCCAACAGATAATCTTCCAGTTCGTATTGGGGAAACCCTTCCAAATCTTCCCAGGCAAAGTCCACCAAACAACTGGGTAAGGTTACTAACTGGGGCACAAACACCGTCCATGACCCCGGTAGGGCGGCGGGACTGGGCCAAAAAGCAGGCCAAGTTGAGGTGACTACTATGGATGGGGTTGATAGGTCGAAATCGCCCTGGGCATCGGTGAGGGGACGCAGATGGGGATAAACCTTATCGTCCCAAAACAGGGGTTGATGTTGGGCAAAATTGCGGACATTATCGGGGAGATAGTCAATGATTTCTTGGTAAGCGTCACAGCCCTTGGCCACGGATTCCCCAGCCCAAAGGTTAACTTGACGTCCGGTGAATTGATGGTGAGTCCGTAGTAACTTGAGAATTTCCTGGGCTAACCCCAAAGGGGGCACTGGCAGGAGAATATTTCTCCCCTTGGCTAGTACCGTTTCGATCGCCTGGATAAATTGTTTTTCCTGTTGACGACGATGGGGTAAGCGGCGGTTACCATACTGCCCTTCTAGGATCAGCACATCCGGTTTTAGACCCCGCAGGGTAGTTAAAGCTAAACCATCCACCAACTGGAGATGGGAAAGGCAATAATCCCCGGTATAAATCACCCGGTAAAGGCGATCGCCGTTATGGTATTCGAGCAAAATGAGGGCCGCCCCCGGTAAATGTCCCGCTGGCAACAATTCCACTGTGAGACCAAGCAAAACTTCCTGGGGCGATCGCCATGGTAAAACCCGACAAAACGGGGGCACCGTCTCACCGGGCCAATTCAGGGGCAGTAACTTTTGGGTAACATCACTGGCCAGAACGGGAATGTGGGGAAA
>NZ_JADEWJ010000144.1:0-9544 GCF_015207725.1 Synechocystis sp. LEGE 06083 | reverse complement strand
TAACTGCTTGAGCAGACCGTTCTCCCCCAGGATTTCTTCCGGGGTTGAATAATCCTTTAACAGTTCATCCATTAATTTATCGGCTACGGTATCCTCTTTTTTCTTCCTTGCCATCATTGCCTCCTTGCTGAAATGGGTTAATTTGTATTTTTGCTTTTACACAAATTAATTTACAGTCCCTCACTACCCATCACCCTGAAGGGGCTTTAGCTGATTACAGTCGCCGATGGGGAATTGAAACCCTGTTTGGCGCTCTCAAGACTCGTGGATTTTGTTTGGAATCCACCCATTTCACTGATAAGCTGCGTTTGTCAAAGCTACTTGCTCTCTTGGCCATCGCTTTTGTCTGGGCGATGAAGGCCGGTATATGGAGACATTCACACAAGCCGATTCGCATTATCAGGGCCCATGGTCGTCGGTCTCGTAGTCTCTTTCGCTATGGCTTTGATCTACTACGCCGTTTTTTCATTTTTCCTACCCCATCTCTACCTGAGTCAGGATTCTGCCCCATACAACTTTTGTCCTGTACTTAGATTAAAATTACCCTTACGCCTTCTAGAAGTAAGACCTCTCAGCCTGAACTTGATTCGAGAAATTCATCCCAAAATTTACTTCGCCTCAAACATTTTGGAAATTGCCTATGCCGATGAGTACTAGGTCAATATATATGTTGCAACCTAACAACCTGGCTGGAGTGAACTGGCATGAGATCTTGGTTGTGTTGCGGGGGCTATTTGCAGCCGCTCAGCAGGAACGTTGGGCGATCGCCTCCACCCCTAGGGGGAAAGATGGGTTAGATTTGTGAAGGTACAATGGCCTTCTGCCTTGCTCAACCATTGCCTGAGTCATGGATACTTAGGCCATAGTCGCTTGTTTTTAGGGCCTGTGTAACTTTTTTGACTAAGTGTAGATCGGGGTTTCTCGCAACGAAATCTCTCCATTTGAACGCATTAATCAGTTTTCCTGTCGATTATTTATTCCTCCATGACCCGTTCCCCCGCTGCTCCCCCATCCGATAATGATTGGCGCTTGTTATTGCGTCTGCTGCCCTACGTCAAGCGCTATCCCAGGGAACTGGCGGCGGCATTAATTTTGCTTGTCCCGGTGGCTTTTTCGGGGGCGGTGCAACCCCTCATTATCGGGCAAGCCGTTTCCCTATTGCGGGAGGAGAGGGCCTGGGGCTTTTTGCAGGCCATGCCGTTGGATCGGGCTTTGCATACCCTAGTGATTATCCTGGCCGTCACCATTGTCATTCGGTTGCTGTTTTTGGGGCTACAGGGCTTCATTGTGCAAAAAATGGGGCAAGAAATCACCGCCGATGTGCGCCAGGACTTATTTGAGCACGTCACTTCTTTGTCGGTAAATTTTTTCCATCGCACTCCTGTTGGTCGTTTGGTCACCCGCATCACCAGTGACGTGGAGGCCTTGGGAGAAGTATTTGCCAGTGGGGCGATCGGTGTGGTCAGTGACATTGTCTCCATTCTGGCCATTATCGTGACCATTTTTTGGGTGCAATGGCAATTGGCGCTACTACTGGTGGGGATGTTGGTGCCTGTGACTGTGTTAATCATTTATTTCCAGCAACAATATCGCAAAGCTAACTACCAAGCTAGGGAGGAATTGTCCCACCTTAATTCCCAGCTTCAGGAAAATGTGGCCGGCATTAATGTGGTGCAATTATTCCGTCGAGAAGAGTTGAACAGTCGTTCTTTTCGTCGGGTGAATGAGAAGTATCGTCGGGCAGTGGATAAGACCATCTTCCACGACTCTGCCGTGTCGGCCACTTTGGAATGGATCAGTTTGGTGGCGATCGCCGCAGTTTTGGGTCTGGGGGGCTGGCTGATTTTGCGCAATAACATGGAATTTGGGGTGCTGGCGGCGTTCATTCTCTACGGACAACGGCTATTCAATCCCCTGCGGCAGTTTGCGGATAAATTCACCATGTTCCAATCCGGCTTTACGGCGATCGAGCGCATTGGGGAATTAATGGAAGAACCGGTGGAAATCAAAGACCAAGCGGTTATCACCCCCATTGAAATCAACAGCGCTCTGCGGGGCAGTCACGGGGAAATTTGCTTTGAAAATGTTTGGTTTGGCTATAAACCAGACGAATATGTGCTCAAAAACTTGAACTTCACCATCAAACCCGGAGAAAAAGTCGCCCTAGTGGGGCCCACGGGAGCTGGCAAAAGCTCTATTATTCGCCTCCTTTGTCGTCTCCATGATCCTTCCCAGGGTCGTATTTTGGTGGATGGCATTGACATTCGCGAACTGTCCCAACAACAGCTACGTCGTTTCATTGGCGTCATTCTCCAAGACAGTTTCCTGTTTGCGGGGGACGTGAAACGCAACATTACCCTAGGGGAAGAATACAGTTTGGCAGAAGTGCAACGGGCGGCCCAGTTAACCAGTGTCGATCGCCTGATTGAAGAATTGCCCCAGGGTTACCACACCCAACTGCGGGAACGGGGCAGTAACCTATCCGGTGGACAAAAACAATTGTTAGCCTTTGCCCGGGTGGCCATCCGGGAACCCTACGTGCTGGTGATGGATGAAGCCACCGCTAGTTTGGACGTCCGCACCGAGGCGGCTATTCAAGAAGCGTTGTTACACTTGCTCCAAGATCGCACTTCCATCATCATCGCCCACCGTTTATCCACTATCCGCAATGTGGACCGCATTTTTGTGCTTAAACATGGGGAAATTGTTGAAACCGGGAACCATGACCAACTGTTAACCCTGAAGGGACTCTACGCCAGTCTGTACCAGTTACAAATGCTGGGGGGCTAATTATGCCATCGGGAATTTCCCTGGTATCATCATTGGTACACCACTGACTTTGTTGATGAATTTTCCGACAAATTCAGTGAAATTGTCCAATCATTGCCATGGATATGAAATTTTTTACCCTTTCCCAACCATTGCTTTCCCTTGGTCTGGCCAGTATATTTGCCCTGTCTTTAACCCCGGTAGCCCAAGCTGACCAAAGCCCCGGCAACCAATGGGATGGGCAAATCAGTCTTCCTGATCGCCAGGCGTTTGCTGTGATTCCCTTTACTGAACTGCCCCCGCAGGCATTTTGGCAATGGTCTAATCTTAATACCGTTACCAATCCAAACCAACTCATCCAACAATTCTATAATCAGCCCTTGTTGCCCCAGCACTTAGGGGAAGGGGATTTTGGTTGTTTCCGTTCTAAGACTGCCACGGCTACGCTATTGGGGCAGGAATCCGTGACTGTATTGCTCACCCAAATGGGGAGTTGTGATGATTCCGTCAGTGGGCACCAAACCAGGGTAGATTTTGTTCCGGTAGGCGATCGATGGCAGGTGGATTGGGTAGGGGAAAGAAGCCATTGCCGGGGGCGTTTTTGGGCAGAGCCGGGACAACTTTGCCCTTAATTTTTCCCTGTTTAAAAAGGCAATAATTGTTCTTGAGGGTTAGGGGTATAAGTCTTTTAGTTACCGAAATTTTACTGTCTAGCCTAACTGGAAAAGTTGTTAATGGTGGCAATAACCTCTGCCATATTATTGGCTAGCATAGCTGGAGTATTAAGCACTAAGCCTGGGAATTCCTGACTGATTATTAAGCCATTATCGTCTGGACTCAGGCGTTCATATTTCCCATCCGATAACACAAACCAATCGATTTTTCGGTCGAGGGTACGCCAAACAATATACTCTCTTACCCCATGACTTTCATAAACCCGTTTTTTGCTATGGAGGTCGTAGGAGGCAGTGCTAGCGGCAATTTCCACCACTAATTCTGGAGCACCGCTAATATATTCATCTTCATCTATGTGGGCGCTACCCTCTAGTCGAAATAATATCCCATCGGGTTGGAGTTCGTTTTCGTCATCTAGTCGCACTGTGGCTTCAATGCTAACGGCCAGGTCATTTCTTTGGGCTTGGTAAGTTCCTAGCCAGGTGATTATGGCACTATGGGGTTGACCATGGTAGGTATGACGGAGGGGAGAGGCCACGTGGACAATTCCTTCAATTAGCTCAGCTTTCTTAATGCCAGAAGCTGTGTAAATTCGTTCAAATTCTTGACGACTGAGGCGATCGCCATTTTCAAGGATTGCAATGGGAGCGGGGGAATTGGTGGTGACCATGGGGGAATGCGCTATAACTTCCGTTTTTTCCATCATAGTCACCCTAGTTGAATGGTTAGGTTTGGGGATTATTGTTGATTTGACTAAACATAGGGGAAAGGTAAGCTACTAAAACCCCGAGACTAAAGCCCATTAAATTGCGGAACAGAGGTAAAAAGTCGCTGGTGCGGGTGACCACAGGGCCAATGCCAAAGGCGATCACTAAAATTCCCCACAGGGGAGACATAATCAATACCCATTGCCAAGCAAAGGTCTGATTCGGCGATCGGGGAATGGCCGCAAAACCAAAAATTAAGCCCCCCACAATGGAAGTTACCAGGGTTAAAATCCACTGCTCCCTGGGTAATCCCGGCACAACGTTACAACCCCCTTTGACCAGACAGCCCTTAACGGTATTCAATGCTTCGGTGATGGCTAAATTTTCCCCATTATCCCGAATGTAGTACATATTTCCGAAGCGAGCCTGCATCTCAATCCAAAAGGTGCGGGGCATCAACTCATACACCTCATCTCCAATGCTAAAGGCCAATAGGTTCCCCCCCCTGCCATCGGCCACCAATAAAATACTTTTGTCATCCAGACCCCAAAAAGGAATCACTGCCCGTCCCGGGCTACGGTCGTATTGGGTTAAGACCCTCAATTTCCATCCCGTTTCCACCTCAAAGCTGTTTAGATCATCAATTAACTGAGCTTCTTGGATTTCCGGTAAAAAGTTGGCCAGGTCCACCACCGGAGTTTTTTCCTCTGGCAACAACTCAGGGTTATTCACCGCCTGGGCTGGGCTTACCGGTGCCCACCACAACACTAAAGATAAACTGGCGGCCAAAAGCCAGGCAAAATTTTTGCTGAAACGGGTAGCAGACGACGGCAAATGGACAGCCATAGAGTTTTTCTTTAAGTTTCTTCACAGTTGTTTACCTTATTTTAAGGTATTGCCTCCGTTAAATTTTCACACTGGTCGATCTTTTCTGGACAAAAAAAGCCCCCTAACAATGAGGAGAGGGGACAGTGAGGAGTTTTAAGCTTGGGGGCGAGGACTTAGCTCAGGAGAGTTTTAGCTTTGGCCAGCACATTATCAACGCTGAAACCAAATTTCTCCAGGCAAACCCCGCCGGGCGCTGAGGCACCAAATGTTTCAATACTGACTGTATCTCCTTCCGTGCCCACATATTTGTGCCAACCAAAACTGGTGGCGGCTTCTACGGAGAGACGTTTGGTGACAGCCTTCGGTAACACTGACTCTTTGTAGGCGGCGTCTTGGGCTTCAAACAGTTCCCAGGAGGGCATGGAAACTACCCGGACTTTTTTGCCTTCGGCGGCCAACTTTTCAGCGGCGGCCACACAAAGTTGTACTTCGGAACCCGTACCTATCAAGATTAACTCAGGAGTCCCTTCAGAATCAACAATGGTGTAGGCTCCTTTGGCCACTCCATCCAGGGAAGTTCCCGCTAGGTTGGGCACGGCCTGCCGGGTGAGAGACAGGAGAGTAGGGGCATTTTCCTTGGCTTTGGCGATCGCCACTTTATAGGCCCCGGAGGTTTCATTGCCATCGGCGGGACGAATGACGGTCAAGTTGGGAATAGCCCGCAGGGAAGCCAACACTTCAATGGGTTGGTGGGTGGGACCATCTTCCCCTTGGCCAATGGAGTCGTGGGTCATCACCCAAATTACCCCCGCTTCGGAAAGGGCAGAAAGGCGAATGGCGGCCCGCATGTAATCGGTGAAGATTAGGAAAGTGGCACCGAAGGGCAGTAACCCAGAGCTGTGGAGGGCAATGCCGTTGCAGATGGCGCCCATGGCGTGTTCCCGCACCCCAAAGTGGACGTTACGGTTTTGGTAAGCTCCTTTTTGGAAATCGCCTGAGCAGTGGAGTTCTGTCAAGTTGGAGTGGGTCAAATCCGCCGAACCGCCGATCAATTCCGGTAACACGGGGGCCAAGGCGTTGAGGCACTCTTCAGAGTATTTCCGAGTGGCCAAACCTTTTTGGTCCGGGGTAAAACTGGCTAAGTTTTTGTCCCAACCTTCGGGTAGTTTGCCGCTCAGTTGCCGTTCAAAGGCGGCCGCTTCAGCGGGATATTTGGTTTTGTATTGGGCAAAGGCTTGGTTCCATTCCGCTTCGTAGCTGGCTCCCCGGTCGATCGCCTTACGGGTGTAGTCCAACACTTCCTGGGGCACTTCAAAGGGAGCGTAGTCCCAACCCAGGTTTTTGCGGGTGGCGGCCACTTCATCAGTCCCCAACGCCGCCCCGTGAATGCCAGCAGTACCAGATTTCTTGGGGGCACCGTAACCAATGATGGTAGTGACTTTAATCATGGTGGGCTTATCGGTTACCGCCTTGGCTTCTTCAATGGCCTTGGCGATCGCCGCTAAGTCAGTGTTGCCATCTTCCACATGGAGCACGTGCCAGCCGTAGGCTTCAAAGCGTTTGCTCACATCCTCGGTGAAAGCCACATCGGTGGAGCCATCAATGGAAATATGATTATCGTCGTAGAGAGCGATTAGTTTACCCAAGCCCCAGTGCCCCGCAATGGAAGCGGCTTCCCCGGAAATACCTTCCATATTGCAACCATCCCCCAAAATCACATAGGTGTAATGGTCCACAATGGTGGCATCGGGCTTATTGTAGGTGGCGGCTAAATGGGCCTCCGCCAGGGCCAAACCAACACCATTGGCAATACCTTGACCCAGGGGGCCTGTGGTGACTTCCACCCCAGCAGTGAGGAAATTTTCCGGGTGACCGGGGGTAGAAGATTCCCATTGACGGAACTGTTTAATGTCTTCTATGGTCACACTGTCATAGCCCAGTAAATAGAGCAGAGCATACTGCAACATGGAGCCATGGCCGGCGGACAACACAAAGCGGTCCCGATTGAACCATTTCGGGTTCTTGGGATTGTACTTCATGAACTTGTTCCACAGGGTAAAGGCCATAGGAGCCGCTCCCATGGGCAAACCAGGGTGGCCAGATTTTGCCTTTTCGATGGCGTCAATGGCTAAAAAGCGAATGGCATTAATAGAAAGTTCGTCTAAGGACTGGGTAGCAACGACCATAATGTTTGGGAAAATAAACTAGCAATAATTGGGTCAATATCCACCGGGGGGCGGTAATGGTAGGGGCCAAGGCAGGCCAAATTGCTACCATCTTCCCACGGTTCGGGAAATTTTTCGGTGGGCTATTGATATTTTTTGAAGGCTAGGGTGACGTTATGGCCCCCAAAGCCAAAGGAGTTGGACAGAGCCACATCTACTTTTAGGACCCTACTCTGACCGGGCACATAATCCAAATCACATTCCGCGTCGGGATTCTCTAAGTTAATGGTGGGAGGTACCTTGTCCTCGGCGATCGCCATCACAGTGGCCACTGCTTCAATGCCCCCGGAGCCGCCCAACAGGTGGCCGGTCATGGATTTGGTAGAGCTAACAGCAATATTGTAAGCATGATTGCCCAAAGCCTGTTTAATGGCCCTGGTTTCCGTCACATCGTTTGCTGGGGTACTGGTGCCATGGGCATTGATATAACTTACTGCTTCCGGCTTCAAGCCCCCATCTTTTAAGGCCAAGGCGATCGCCCTGGTGGCCCCCCGACCGTCTGGGACTGGCGCTGTAATGTGATAAGCGTCACAGGTCATGGCGTAGCCCACCATTTCCCCGTAAATTTTTGCTCCCCGGGCCAAGGCGGATTCCAATTCTTCCAGAATCAAAATGCCCGATCCTTCTCCCATTACAAAGCCATCCCTATCCTTGTCAAAGGGACGACTGGCATGGAGGGGGTCATCGTTACGGAAGGATAAAGCCCGAGCCGAAGCAAAGCCAGCATAGCTAAGGGCAGTAATGGCCGCTTCCGTACCACCACAAATCATCGCCTTGGCATAGCCATTTTGCACCAGACGGAATGCATCCCCAATGGCATTGGAGCCTGCTGCACAGGCAGTAACAGTGCAATTATTGGGACCCTTGGCACCTAGGTTAATGGCAGTTAACCCCGAAGCCATGTTGGCGATCATCATCGGGATCATAAAGGGACTGCAACGACTAGGGCCCTTATCTAACAATATAGTTTGCTGGTCTTCCAACACTTTCAAACCACCAATGCCCGTGCCAATTAACACCCCAATCTCATCGGCATTGAGCTCGTTAATCACCAACTTGGCATCATTAACGGCCTGTTGACTGGCACAAACGGCAAAATGACAAAACCGGTCCATGCGCTTGGCTTCCTTGCGGTCAAGAAACTGGGTCGCGTCAAAGCCCTTAACTTCCCCCCCAAAGCGACAGGCTTGGTCACTGGCATCGAAACGGGTAATGGGGCCAACGCCGTTACGACCCTCCATTAGGCCTTGCCAATAATCTTGGAGGTTATTACCAATGGGGGTGATGGCTCCCAATCCCGTTACAACAACACGTTTCTTTTCCAAATTTGCCATGGTACTTAATAGATAAAATCGGGGAGGGGACTCCCCTAGGGTTCTCCGCAACGATATAGCGATGGGGTCGGGGCCTGGCCCAGGGAGCAAACCAGCCGGTCCCAAACCGGTATCGGAACCACCCCAAACAGTAGCTTAAACTGTCTGGGAACTGGGTTACAAAGGCCTATGGGGGAGTCGGGGCTATGACCGAAATTTATTTACTTTCGATGTGCTCAACGGCTTTACCCACGGTATCAATGGTTTCTGCCACTTCATCGGGAATTTCAATATCAAACTCTTCTTCTAGGGCCATGACTAATTCCACTGTGTCGAGGGAATCAGCTCCTAAATCTTCGGCAAAGGTGGCGGAGGGGGTCACTTTATCGGGATCCACTTCCAACTGTTCCACGACGATTTTTTTTACTTTTTCAAAAATTTCTTGATTCATTACAATACCTTTAACTATAGAAGAAGAGTTTTCGAGCTGGGTCAACGGCTGATCGCCAGCAAAACGGGGGACAGCTTGGGGGCTGTCGCAGGGCCGCTCGGTTAGCAATGCACTCAATTGTTCAGCGTTAACTATCTTAACGGAAAGGTATCCCTTGCACTAGATGCTTTCCTTGCCCATGGGCACAAAACAGTTCCTAACAAGGGGTCCTATTCTCCCCAGTGGGGCAAAATTTTTTCTATGTAGCTCAATCGAGCCAGGGCAAACAGAATGGCCAGCCAATTTTTTTGCTGAGTGTTTCCTAGGGAAAGTAATTGTCCCTGGGGGCAGCCGATGCGGCCAGGGCTGGAGGAAAATGTTAATGAAGGATCAATCATCAAAACTTCACTTTTTTTCGCGGGTACAATGCAAAACTCATAGCCCTGGGAACGTTTACCATCCTCTGGACCAACCAATCCATGAACGTCAATGGCTCCTAGGGGAAATTGAATTTTATCTAGAGGATTAGGTACTGGCGCTGTCGATGGCCAAGGCTGAGCGGCGATCGCCCCAGGAACCTGGCCATAACCTCCACTA
>NZ_JADEWJ010000476.1:0-1017 GCF_015207725.1 Synechocystis sp. LEGE 06083 | reverse complement strand
GGTTAGGCCGCTCACTCTGGATCAGGTTAAAACCTTCGAGGCCGTCCTTGGCTTCAATCACCTCGAAATTTCCCTGGGGCAACATATCCCTAACTCGCATACGGATAACTTTGCTGTCATCGATGACTAGAATCTTGTGGGCAGACACGGTAGACTCTCCTTCGAGAAAATTGGGTGAAACACAGCTATGGCAGACTTGTTGGATGCTGCCAACCCGTCAAAATTCTTACTTGCTCTGTACATATTAGAGGAATTTGGGGTGGGAACAAACTTCCAAAAGCTCAATGTTAGCAAGCTCAGATGGGAGAATGGGAACCCTAGGAGGATGTTGGATGAAGTTTCAATGTGCCCCCAAATCGATCCCCTAAAGATCCGGCCATGGTGGGAGTAGGGAATTTTAACTGGGATTTTCACCAAACTTGGCAGAACCAGGGACTTTAAAAAGGCCTCCTAAAGGGAATTCAGATCCTCCAACTGCCCAATGTTTTTTAGGTTTAGATCGGGACAGGTGCGTTTGCATAGGCCAGTCAGCACTTTGCCGGGGCCCACTTCCCAATAATCCGTTGCGCCAATTTCCCCTAAATTAACCATGGTTTCCCGCCAGCGCACGGAGCCGGTCATTTGTTGAATCAGTTTTTCCTTCAGGCGATCGCCGTTTTGGGTAGGGCTGGGATCCACGTTGGAGAGGACGGGCACAGTGGCATCCTGGAATTGACAAGCGGCTAGGGTTTGGGCAAAGGCTTGGGCCGGTTCGTTCATAAAACTGGAATGGAAAGCCCCGGAGACTTTCAAGGGCACAGCTCGACGAGCTTTGACGCTGGCTAAAATGCGTTCCACTCCGGCCACCGTACCGGAAATAACCACCTGTTCCGGGCTGTTATCGTTGGCTAGCACTACTTCGGCATTATCTGCCAGGGCTGTTTGTAAGTGATTTGGATCAAACTTCATCAGGGCGGCCATCATGCCCCCCGAAGCTCCGGCCATCACCTGCGAGCGTTCCTTAACCAGTTGTAAACC
>NZ_JADEWJ010000475.1:0-1019 GCF_015207725.1 Synechocystis sp. LEGE 06083 | reverse complement strand
GGAGAGAATCCAAGTATCAATAAAAAGCGGCTCGAGAGTGAATTAGTTATGGCTGACAAGTCAGGCAAATTGCATGATGTTTTTACGAAACATTTGGAAAAAATATGTCGCCACCCTCACGATTTGAAATTCGACAAGAACTGAAAAAGCTTAACCGATTGGACCCGGAGCGCGCCTTATATTCGGCAATAAATTCAACTTATATAAAAATCATGCACGGACTCGTCACTGTCGTGGGGATGGCAGGTGGGGGAGAGCTTTTTTATCGAGTGCGTCGAACTAAAGGCTCAAAGCCAACGCTGGTGTCTGAGCTACAGGCACCTCCTGAGAAATTTGTGACTGGTTATCAAAGATGCAACCCACCCGGAACTCCGATGTTTTATGCCGCGTCAAGGCGCATAGGGGCGCTTGTCGAGGCACGCGTTGAACCCGGAGAGATCGTCTATTTAAGCGAATGGATAGGGCGCAACCGGATACCGGTAAATAGGATATTCGAGAATGAAGAAAATCAAATAGTTCCATTCGTCGAAATGTCCACAATTCATGGGCCAAACCAAGATATCATTCTAGCTCATCTGGATACTATGTTTACCAAGCGCATACACTCCACGTTTGGAGACGATTACAAATTTACAGCAGCAATAGCTCAACAGCTAACAACAAAGTTCCCGGAAAACGAAGAGCATGATGTTCATGAAGACGGGTATGTTGCATTAAAATACCCTTCTGTCTTGAATCGAGAGAACACCCATAACACCGCCATGCATGCGAGCTTCGCTTCGGAGCGACTCGAACTGTTGCATGTAATGGAGTTGCGCGTAAATTCTAATGATGAAGATGATTTTTCAATCGAAGTAATAGATACTGCCGTAAATATTTTGGGAGACAAATTTGAATGGACAGGCAATCCCAAGCTTATTCCAGAGATGTTGGATAAAAAACGTAGCGTCCCATTTATTTTTAATGGAAATAAATGGAACAGGAGGTTGTTTCAGGGGGATGTAACAATGGAATATATT
>NZ_JADEWJ010000143.1:0-9558 GCF_015207725.1 Synechocystis sp. LEGE 06083 | reverse complement strand
AGCATCCCCAATAATCAACTCAGTAGTTAACTAGGGTTGTCAGAGTATTAATGGATAAATCAGCAAAGCTTTAAAGAAAGTTAAATTTTTCAATCTTTGTGGTCATTTTTATTTAGCTATTGGACAATATAAATTACTAATTTTAAGGAGTTCATCATGGACTTTAACCCGAATGAGTGGCCTACCCATAAACAAGGTGAGGTTGTCCGGCAACTAATACTAGATGCGTTGGACAGTCCAAAGACTAAGGAAGAATTGTCCAGTTTGTGCAACAAGAGCGTTAGACAAATCACTAGACATTTACACCGTTTGTCCAGCGAAAACAAGATTTTGTCCACTGGAAAAGGGCAATTTGTCCGGCGGATTGCCGCTGGATTTTTACTGCTTTACGTTGGACAAATTTAAGTCCAGCGTTGGACAGCATTGGACTTGACAGAAAAAAATTGTCATATAGAATCCCCTAAACGACAAGTTCCACAAAAAAATATTTGGGAGATTAAAAAAATGTCCATCGCTGGAAAATCCAAAGGTGACGTTGTACAACAACTGGAAAAGTCCTACGGGGTAGCCCGGACAACGGTGTTCAATCGGCTGAAATATTTAGGCTATTCGTTGGACAAAGTTGATGATTTGTTCAGTTTGTCCAATGAACAAATGGCTGAACTTGATAAACTTCATCGCTGGATAAGTGATGGGGGCAAAATGGCCGATTATCCCAAACCAGGACAATTGACCATGATCACCGATGAAGGAGAACTAGAACAATATGGGGAAGTGATTAATTTTGATGCCCTAGAAGGGGACGAGGAACTGGGTCACGCTGAGCTGATCCGGGCCGCCCAAAATCAAGCGGCGGGGATCTTAATTGCCCAGAATTTACTAACTGCTGAAATCCTGAAAAATCCCCAACATTTACCGGCGGATCTCCAAGCCCAGGTGGAGCAGTCCAAGGTGGCGATCGCCCCAAAGCCCCAGAACCCGTTAGTGATAGCTTCCCAATGGATTACGAAAGCGAAGGCTTACCAGAGCAACCAGAACCATGGTCAACTGGCAGCCTAGGGGATGGGGATGAGTGGGAGCTGGCCCCACCGGCCGGGGAAACCTGTTATCGGCAACCGGAGCTGGAAGGGCTACTCCATTCCCTTTATTCCGCTCGGTCTGTGTTGGTGACATCGGGGGAAGGCATGGGCAAAACCTATCTGGTGCGCCAGGTGTGGGAACGACTGTTATCCGATGGGGTGACGTGCCAATACTTTGAACCAGCTACCCCCAAAACCCTGCTAACGGCGATCGCCGACATGGCCGGGGTGGACAGCAAAAACCTGGAAGGACGGAGCAAAACGGTGGAAGTGCTAAAGCAAGAATTGATCCAATGGTTCAGCGTTAACCGGGCGGTGTTGATCTTCGACGATGCCCATTATCTGGAAGTGAAGTTCCGGCTTTGGCTGAAAAAGCTCAAGGACGTGGGCGTTCCCATGCTGTTGGCGGCCACCAATCCCCCCAGGACTGACCTGTTTATCTATGTGCCCCGCATTGAACTTAAGCCCCTGGCGGAATACCAGATCCGAGACTTGATGGAAAAGGAGGCGATCGCCCTGGGGTCTGGGCTAAAGCCAAATCAAATTGCCAAACTGCAAAGCCGAGCTGGGGGCAATCCCATGTTGGCTAAGCGGGCCATCGAGGAAGGTTTTCTGGGCATCCAAAACGAAGCGGGCGACCACGGCAGATATTTCGACATCACCCCTTTACTGCTCCTGGTGGGCATTGTCTTTATTTGCTATCGGTTCATTGGCCTGGGCACTGGGAATCAATCCCTCTATATTCTGGCGGGCATTGGGGGGGCCATTTTCCTGGGGGTGGCCAGGTTGTCCTACTACCTACCCAAGGAATCAAGGAGGATTAGCAACTGATGCTCACCATCACCCATTTATTAGTGGGAGCGGCTTCCGTTGGCATGGCGGCCCAAACCACCAACCCGGTTCCCATTCTGATTGGGGCGATCGCCAGTCTGTTGCCGGACATCGACATCAGCACCAGCCCCGCCGGTCGGATATTACCCTTTATTTCTCGGCCCCTGGAGCAACGGTTTAGTCATCGCAGTGCCACCCATTCCCTGTTGGCCAGTTTCACCCTCGCCCTGGTGAGTTATGCCCTTTGGTTTGCCATGCCAGTCATTCCCCTGGTAATCATCCATGCCCTCAACATTGGTTACTTCGCCGGTTGGTTCTTGGACTGCTTCACCAAATCGGGGGTGGAAATGTTTTACCCGTTGGGGGTGCGCTGTGTTTGCCCTGGTAATCGGAATCTGAGGATTTCCACCGGCAGTGCCGCCGAATATTGGCTGATGGTCTTCGTGGTGGCGATCGCCGTTTGGACTTTTCAATTGAATAACACCGGCGGTCTGGTGAAAAACTTCAATGCCCTGATTGCCGCTCCCAGTGGGGTGGTGGAATTGTACAACCGTAAGGGGGGCAACAAAATTATCTATGCCGAATATGAGGGAGTGTGGGCGGGGAACCGTGCGCCGATAAAGGAAGAGGCCCCGGTAATTGCCACCAATGGCCAAGGCTTTTTAGTTCTGCGGGATGACCAGGTGGTGAAAGTGGGCACGGAAGCAGACAGCACCATCATTGTTAATCGCATTCGGGGCCGGGAAGGGGAACCCGCCGTTATCCACACCGAAACCATTTACCTCGACGATGAACCGCCCGATCGCCTAGAGGGTTACATCAACCCCATGACTTTTATCAGTGGCCAGCTCACCATTGATGACCCCACTATGCTCCGCCTGGAACAGTCCGCCTTTGCCTTTGCCCCCATCCGCAATGCGGGAGGATTTGTCACCCTGGACCATGCCCCCATCGAAACGGCGATCCACCTCCTCCAAGACCAATACGTTAGGGGGTCGGTAACTATCAAAACCATTGAAAAACGTTAATTGTCCAATATCCCCCTAAATCCCCCTTAAAAAAGGGGACTTGAAATCCGATTCCCCCCTTATCAAGGGGGGCCAGGGGGGATTCCTAACCACCACTGTGTGAAGCCTGCCATGACTATTTTGCTTTATCTCTTGGGAATCCAATGCTTTGCCGCCCTGTTGATAGTCCATGCCATTTATCTCAACCACCGCTAACCCCTAGTAATTACTATGACTTTCTCCCCTAGTAAACGTCCCCAACTCAACAGACTGACCCACACTGTAACCCCTAGTAATATTTTCCCTACCAACCGGGAAGGGGTGTTAATCGGTGAACAGATTTATTGGAACCCCGCCACCGTGGCCAATCCCCATGGGTGCATCATTGGCGGTTCCGGGGCCGGCAAAACCCAAACCCTGAAGGCGATCGCCTGGGAGGTGAGCAAGTTGGTGGAGGTGGCAATCATTGACTTCCATGGCGACCAGGAGCTACCGGGGGAAAAGGTTTACCACATCAATATGACCAGCAACTCTGGCATTAATCCCCTGGTAATTAACCTCGACCAGGAAGGGGGCGGCCCCAATCTGCGGGCCATTGAGCTGGCCATGCTATTCGCCAAAACCCTACGGTTAGGCAGTAATCAACAGGGCAAACTACTGGATGCGTTCAAACATTGCTATTTCCGCCGGGGTATCTCCCAGGAATCCCCCCAGAGTTGGTTGAAAGTGCCCCCTAACTTTTCTGACCTGGAAAGTTTGCTGGAGGAAATGGCCGAGGAAGACAAGGAAGCGGAAAAGCTGAGACTAAAGCTATCCACCATGTTTGAGTACGGCATTTTCAACAAAACCCAGCCCCCCTATGAAAGGTTAACCCGTTGGAATCTTGCCAAACTTCCCCCCCAATTGCAGGCGATCGCCGGGGATGCCCTCGCTTCCCAGTTGATGAACCGCCATCGTTTACTAGGGGAATCGGCCCTCAGAACGGTGCTGTTTATTGACGAAGCCAAGGAGCTTGGTTACTCAAAGGCTCTGGATCGGATTGCGGCGGACGGCAGAAAGTACGGCCTAGGGCTGTGGGTGGCTTCCCAGTCTTCCCGTCATATTTCCAAGGATGTTTTAACCAATACGTTCACTAAGTTGATTCTGCCGGTTGATTCTTCCGAGTTACCTTTAACCGCCCGCACCTTTAGGTTTTCTGAAGAGGCGATCGCCAATTTGAATCCCCTGGAATCATTGGTACGCTTTGGCAAAAATGCCAACAAAGTTAACGTTACCCCCTACTACCAAAGATGTGGTTAATTCTGGGCTACGCTGGCTTGCTTTATGCCACTGCTGTTTCAGTTGCTCTGTATCAAAAGGCTATGACAATGTTAACCACCACCACTACCCTCACCGAAGAAGAGTTAACCGAAGCAAGAAAATGGTTGCTTGATTGCTGGTCATTCGACATCTTCGACATTAAACATTTCCTCCTGCTCTGTGATGAACCCTGGCTCGACCAAGATGAACTAGAAAGCTGGATGTTGGGCTGTTTATCGAGGGATTTAGCGGAAGTTGAGGACTTTCTCGACAATTGCTCCGATGCCCACATTGAAGCGGCCATTGATGAGTATTACCAAGGTGGGCTGACTGCTTTTCGGAGGTCATTATGAATTGGCGGGCTTTACTGTTGGCGGTAATCCTCGGCACTGTGGTCTTTGGCGGCCTCCATGCCCAAACCAACACTACTAATACCCCTAGTAATAATTCTTCCCTCACTACCCCCAACCGGCTCAAAATTAATCTCACCCTAGGTGACCCAACGGAACTGAAGGTGCGGGAAGGGGATACGGTTAACCGGGGTCAGGTGCTATCGGACAAAGAAGCGGAACGCTCCCGACTGGAACGGGATCAACGGGAACGCCTCCTGGCGATCGCCAATGTGGAAGGTCAATTGGTGCCCATGCTGCAACCGACCCCGGCCCTGCGGGAACTGCCCCCCATTTCCTACACCGTGGAAGAAACCGCCATTCAATTAGCGGAAATTAAACTGGCCCAGGCCCAACGGAATCTGGCCACGGCGATCGAAGCTGACCCTTTTATTTCTGCCAAAGCGAAAGTGGAACGTTCCCTAGCCGATGTGGAAGCGGCCCACCGGGCTTTTGAGTTACAGCAACGCAAGCTCGATGCGGTCAATGGTTTGAAGGGTTTGCCGCCGGAGATGTTGACCCACGAAACAGAAAAGCTCCGCCAGGTCAGGACAGCATTGGAGGGCAAGGAAGCGGAGTATAAATTTTTCCAAGCGGAATATTTCCAGGTGGAAGCAGACCGCCGCAAGGAACTCACTGATTTGCAAAGTAAGGTCAGCATTGCCCGGGGGGAATTGGAACAGGCCCAGTCCAGGTTACGGGCGGCCAAGGAAAACCGGGAACTGGCGGAATATAACCACCGCATCACCATTTCCCGCCGAGCAGAAGAAGAAAATCAGGTGGCCATCAATGTGGCCAATCAAAAACTAGACCGGGAGTTCAAGTTGGCCCAGCTCCGGGAGCAATTATCCGCTGTGGAGGAAAAGCTCAATGGCATTGTTCAAGTCAAAAGCCCTTACTCTGGCACTATTCGCCGCATTAAGTTTGACCGCCAAACCGACGGTAAGCTGGCCGTTACCCTCTACCTCGACACCACCGGTGCTAGCCCAACTAACTGACGATGGGGAAATTGAGGAACCAGATCTGCTGGAAATTGGCAGTGAGGATGACCCGGAGTTGATGGAAGACCCCCAGGGGCAACCCAATCCCTTCCTTGACCCCGAACTGGATGACCTGGTGGATAAAAAAATTAGCGAAGATGTTTGGTCACAAATGCTCGGGGACTTGCCCTGTAGTGTGGCGACGGAATCCTGTGTTAACCAACTACAAAATACGGCCATCCAAAATTCCCGCCTTTTGGCAGACCTCCAGGACAAAATTGATGAGAGTATCGCCGCTGTGGAAGAGGCCCGGCAAAGGAACCTTGATAGCATTGCCATTTCTAATTTCTCCCCTTTCCTCCAGGTCTTTCTCTACTCCACCCTGGGGCCGGTCAGTAATAGGGTGGAAGCTCCCGTCACCAATCCCTTTCGCCTCATCCTTGGTAATGTAGCGGCGGCATTTCTGGGCCAGGGTTTAGGTTCTTTGTTCAACTGGTCACAATACGCTGGCAATGACCAACAACAATCCCGCATCATTGCCATTGGGGATATCCAAATCAAAATCGCGGAACTGCAACGCAATAAATCAGAATTACAGCAAAAACTCCGGGAACAGGTCACCCTCGAAGTCCTCAAACTGGAGGAATTGGCCCGGGCTTTTCAAATTGAGCAGGCGATCGCCAAGCGGGATAAGCAACGCCTCGAAATTGCCAAGGTTAGTTACAGATTCGGGGAAGGGGACAGTGAACGCTATTTAGCCCAACTGAGTAGCTACGACCGGCAAAAAGCCGCAACTTTTCGGGAATGGTCACGGCTCAGAAATCAGGTAGTACAGGTTAAATTGCTGGTGCTGGGCACTGGGGAGGATTAGTCATACTGAATGTCATCTACACAAAATTCTGTTCAGTCTCATAAAGCAATTTTTACTCCTCGGCAAATACCTCAAAACCTTTCATCTTGTATTGCTGGAAGCACAAGCTCACGCATATAAGATGCTTTGGACATATTGATGATTGCATTGGGCTAGTTTCCTATAAATAATTAATATCGTCCTTTGAAAATCCAAATAAGAATTTAATTGACCAAATAGTATTTAGTTTATAAGTGAAAATTTATACGTTCCAAAAATCAGCCGCTTCCTTAGGAAAGGTAGAAAGAACTTTTTGAAAAGCTTTTTCGTTTATATGTTTCCTCAAAGCAATAGCTACATCTCTAATGGCCGTATCAGGAGAAAAATTATGTTCCTCTCGCAATAACTTCACTTCTTGAATCATCTCTGCATAATCTCCAAAAGGTTTTTTAGACTCGTTTATATTCCAGTCAGTTACAAAAAGAGCCCTTAAGCAGACTGGCAAAACATTCGCAAAAGCAATAGCATTTTCTGTAGAAAGCCTCCGGCGAAATACTTGAAAAACACCTTGGGTCATCGTATAGGCTACATGTGTGCTCCATAATCCTGCTATGTTACGGGTATCTACTAAATACTCATAAAAATTATCTGAAGCACGCTGATATTCTGCAGGTACTGGCATAATATTTTCTTTGGACTTTTTAGTGTTTCCACATAATTATAGCCCGCCCTAGTTATAAGTTTTATAGATTTAATAATGACATCTATGCTCTAGCCAAGTTCTAACTTCTTGTTCAGAACCAAAACTCATATGCTTATTAAAAATTGGATCGTAAACTTCAAAGTATATATCACCATAGCGGCTAACTTTTCTAGATATTTTGGGTTCGTTACAGTAGGCTAATATATTTACTAATGAATAAAGTAGCCCATTTATTCTTTCTTTGATGCGTTGCAAAAAATAGAGTTTTTCATGAAATGGAGTGATAATTGAGAGACAATCTTTTATTGTGTTTACACAATTTTCATAAAAGTTTTGATTAGTCATTTTCTCAGAAATGAAATTTAGTGGAACAATAAAATAGCATTAAATCATTTAATTGGATCTTAATAACTATTCTATTTTTTAAAAGAATTAATCGACTTATATAAAAATTTTACTCATTTATTTCAAATAAGAAAGATGCAGTTACAATAAATTGTTATGGATACAGTTTACTTTTCAGCAACTGTTATGGTTACTAATCAGCTTAACTGTAATGCTTTTCTAATTTAGGAACAAAAAATGAAGCCTAAGTTTATGACAACCTCGCCTAATCAGACCCTCTACCAAACGGTAGCGGATCAAATTCATGGACTGATTAGTGAAGGTACTTTCCAGCCAGGCGATCGCCTACCATCGGTGCGAAAATTACATCAGCAGTGGTCAGTAAGTATTTCAACAGTCTTGGAAGCTTATCGCCTACTTGAGGATCGAGGATTAATCGAAGCTCGTCCCCAGTCAGGCTACTTTGTCAAAACCATATTGAATTTCCTACCTGACGAGCCTAGTCCCAGCACACCTCAGTCTGCCGATAATCCTGTTGATACGTCTTTAGCCTTCCGTGTAAATAATTCAATGTTGAAACCTGGAATCATTGGCTTAGGGGCGGCGATCGCTGGTAGCAATCTTTTACCTATAGCTACCCTCAATCGTTTGATGGGGCAAGTGCTACGAGCTAAGCCTGAAGTTACCCATCGCTATAGTTCACCACAAGGCTGTGAAGAATTACGTCATGAAGTAGCACGTCGTCTCATAGACACTGGTTGCTCTATTACACCAGATCAGATCGTTATTACGAATGGAACGACGGAAGCACTCTATCTTTCCTTAAAGGCTGTCACAAAACCCGGTGATACCGTTGTCATCGAATCTCCTACTTATCATCTTTTGTTGGAAACCCTTGAAGCTCTTCACCTCCGGATTCTAGAGTTACCGACTCATCCTCAACATGGTATCTCGCTAATACACCTCGAAGATGCTTTGAAAAACGATCAAATTTCAGCTTGTGTCCTAATTGCAAATTTTAGCAACCCTTTAGGTAGTTGCATGAGTGATTCTAAAAAGAAACAGCTTATAAGTTTAATTAATCGTTATAATGTTCCATTAATTGAAGATGACATTTATGGTGATCTTAACTTTACTGGAAATCGCCCAAAAGCAATCAAATCCTTTGATACCCAGGGTTTAGTCTTGTATTGTTCATCTATAAGCAAAACACTATCACCTGGATTAAGAATTGGCTGGGCTGTACCGGGACGTTATCAAACAAAAGTTGAGCAACTAAAGATGACGACTAATTATATGACAGCAGTTGCTCCACAACTGACGATCGCTGCATTTTTAGCGAATGGTGGTTATGATCGCCATTTGCGGAAGCTAAGACGCACCTACCAGGCGCAAATGATGGATATGACTCAGGCGATTTGTAATTACTTTCCTAAAATGACCAGAGTATCTAGGCCAAAAGGAGGCTATATTCTCTGGATTGAAATGCCAGAAATAGTTGATACTCTTCAGCTATACGAGGATGCATTACATCATAATATTGCCATTGCTCCAGGTAGTATGTTTTCTTCATCTGGCGGTTATCGTAACTGTTTTCGACTTAATTTTGGTTTGCCTTTTACACAAGAGATTCAGGAAGCAATGATTGTACTTGGACAACTTTTGCATGAGCAGACAAAATAAAATTTACAATTCAAGGCAATTTTTAATCAAGGAGAATTTAGAGAAAAATTATTATGGATACCGTGGTTCATAAAGTAAAGGGTCAATTTGGGGGAGGGGGACAGTGAACGCTATTTGGCCCAACTGAGTAGTTACGACCGGCAAAAAGCCGCAACTTTTCGGGAATGGTCACGGCTCAGAAATCAGGTGGTACAGGTTAAATTGCTGGTGCTGGGCACCGGGGAGGATTAGTCATACTGAATGTCATCATTGGTCAGGTAGGATCTGCCCTTGCTACAAATGGGGCGGGGTGTCCATCTATACCAATCTGCCCAGCTATAATTTCTCACCAAGACGTTATTTTTGCGCAACTCAAACCCATCGGCATAGTCCAAGTCATAACCGGGCTTTTT
>NZ_JADEWJ010000142.1:0-9634 GCF_015207725.1 Synechocystis sp. LEGE 06083 | reverse complement strand
CTGCTTCCCCGGCGGCGCCCTTAGCGAGCAGGGTTTTACCTGTGCCGGGAGGCCCCACTAGCAAGACACCCTTAGGAATTTTTGCCCCCAGGGCAGTGTAACGTTGGGGAAATTTGAGAAAATCCACCACTTCGCTCAGTTCTGTTTTGGCCTCTTCTACCCCGGCCACATCATCAAAGGTAACTTTGGTGGAATCCCCTTCCACATAGACTTTTGCCTTACTTTTAGTAAAAGCCAAAGCCCCGCCGGGGGCACCGTTGTTATTACGGTTCAAGAAAAATGACCAGATACCAACAAAAATCAGCGGGGGAATGACCCAACTTAAAAGGGTGCCAAACCAAGAATTTTTTGCTGGGGGAGCGGCGGCAAATTCAATGCCCTTGGCCTCCAAGCGCTTGGGTAACTCTAGATCAAAAATAGGAGTGGTTCTTAAAATCTGTCCATCGGCCGCTTTTTCTTTGCTCTCATCCCCTAGCTCCGGCTTAAGTTGGTAGCGAATCTCGTTTTGGCCCACATAAACACTGACAACCTTGTCCCCTTCCACCTGGTCAATGAAAAGACTGTAGGGTACTTGGGGGGGTTGGGAACCAAATAGTGTTGGGGCAAGCAGGTTCACCAATAGGTAAATGGTGGCACCCCACAGCAAAACGCTAGCAAGGCGACGTTGCCATTGGGGTTGGGGTTTGATGGCCATGGGTTTGGAGGAGAATAACTAAACAAAAAAAATCTGGCGATCTAGTCAATCGGCCTTTCCCCATCATATCCCTAACCCAAGGTGATATTTCTGCGCTATGGCTTTCAGCCCAGGGTTTGGTGGCGGGCAATCTAACAAATACGGGGCAATTGTTCCCCACTGATCATGTCCAGTAAACGGGGGGCACCAATGCGACTCTCTAGGCTGACTAACCCCAAAGTCAGTGCACTTTTGCCCGTAACTGTACCGATCGCCGTGGCTTGGGGATGGAAAGTTTGCAAAATTTCTAGGGTTTTTTGCTCTGCTGTTGGGGGCACAATGGCCAAAAATCGTCCCTCATTGGCTACATAAAGGGGGTCAAAACCCAATAGTTCGCAGGCGGCCTGCACTTCTGTCTCCACCGGAATCAAATTTTCCCGCAAAGCCATGGTCACTCCCGCGGTTTGGGCAATTTCATTCACCGCACTGGCCAGCCCCCCCCTGGTCAAGTCCCGCAGACAATGGATCGGTATTCCTGTTGACAATAAAGCTTCCACTTGCCGATGAACCGGGGCTGAATCACTCTCAATGGTGGTTTCAAATTCCAACCCTTGACGCACCGCCATAATGGCCATGCCGTGGCGACCCAAATCCCCACTAAGAATCAGACGATCGCCTACCTGTACCTGACTAGGATGAATAGTTTGTTGATGGTCAAGGGCACCAATGCCACTGGTGTTGATGAAAATGCCGTCCCCCTTACCCCGGTCCACCACTTTGGTATCGCCAGTAATAATTTCCACGCCACAATTTTTCGCCGCTTGCCCCAGGGATTGGGCTATCCGCCAGAGGGTTTCCATCGACAATCCCTCTTCCAGGATAAAACCAACGCTAATGTAACGGGGAGTAGCGCCGGCCATGGCCAGGTCATTAACAGTGCCGTGGACTGCCAAAGAACCGATGTCGCCCCCAGGGAAAAAGAGGGGATTAATTACGTAGGAATCGGTGGTGAAGGCCCATGAGCCGGGATTAACCGTAAACACCGCCGCGTCATGGCTGCCTGTTTCGGAAGCGCCAAAGGCCGGTAGAAAAATTTGCTTGAGTAATTGTTGGCTCAACTTACCGCCCCCACCGTGGGCCAACAGCACCTGGGGATAACGTTCAAGGGGAATAGGGCAGGCTAAGTTCACTAGAAGTTAATCTCTTTATGGGAGGGAAAATCACGGCCAAGAACTTAAATTTCTTCAGGATCAACGCCCAATTCCTTTAGTTTGGCCGCTAGGCGATCGGCCCGTTGTTGTTCCTCGTTAGCTCGTTGCTTTTCCTTGGCCATCTCTTGATTAAACTCCACCGTAGTCAGGAATTTGCGGCCGTCAGGATAATAAATTTCTAGGGTATCGGGGGTAAGTAGAAAACGAATGCCCAGGAGGGGGCTAGTCCAATCTTCTATGGTCTCAATCATCTCTAATCCGTTTTCTCCCCGCTGCAGTCCAGTTAATTCGTTGTCATCAGGGTCATAAACGTAATACTCATTCACTCCGTAGCGTTCATAAAATTGTAATTTGCGAATCATTTCCTTGGCACGATTACCGGGAGAGAGGATTTCAAAGACCACCTGGGGAGCAGTATTATCTTCCTCCCATTGCCGATAGGAGCCTCGTTTTCCCTTGGGTCGCCCTAGGGCAACCATGGCATCGGGGGCCACGCGAATTTCGGGATGTCCTTCCACCGGATACCAGAGTAAATCCCCCGCCACAAAAATGTTGGCATCTTGGGCAAAAAGACATTCCAGATTTTCCTTGAGTAAAACAATCCATTGAAACTGTTCTGTATTATCCGCCATGGGTTGGCCGTCGCTGTCGGGATAAATAATGGTGCGATGGGGAGCTATAACCATTTGCTTAAGTTTCCTAAAACGGGCAACTTCCCCTGTATTTTACTCAGAAATCCCTAGGAGCCGCGTTTGGCAATTTATCCAGAATGTGTTTCAAGAATTCCCCTGACCCCTAATTCAAAGGGGAAAACCCCAGAGTAGCCTAGAGCTTTAGGGCAAAAATTTAAGGGGCCGGGCACAACTCACTAAACCAGTTCCCATCTAAATACGTTGACCATTTTCTCGATATTGGGACTGACCCAATCAAATTTTGAGCTGGGTGATGGCAATGTTGCCGGAAAAGCAAACGTCAATGTCGGATCCAGGTTGTCGTGGTCGCTGGCTGTATTCTCCCCGGTAAAAGAAATTTGACCCTTCTATGGTGAAGGCTACGGGCAGAGGATCTCGACTGGGTTCACAAAAAATCAATTCCGGTTCCGGATCGCCGCTTTGCCAATGGGGTAGGTTAACGTTCCAAAAATGTTGGGGGGGTAGATCCTGTTGCCAAAGGGTATTGAAGACAGCATTGGCCCAGTGGGAAGCCCAGACCCAATCAATGGTGCGGGGTTTGTTGATCCAATGGGAAATGGCGATCGCCTTGTGGCCAAGGATAGCGGCCTCCCGTACCGCCGCCACTGTGCCGGAAAGGTAGGAGTCGATGCCCATATTGCCCCCCGCATTAATGCCGGCAATGACCCAGTCCACTTCTGGATAAAAATGAACCACCCCTAAACGAGTACAGTCCGCCGGAGTGCCGTCCACTGCGTAACGGTCTTTGCCCCTCTGCTCCACGGCGATCGCCTGGTCAGTGGTCACCTTATGGCCACAACCGGAATGTTGATTTTTTGGGGCCACCCACACACCCCGTTTACCAAGGGCTTCGTAGAGAGCTTCAATACCAGGGGCGTCAATGCCATCGTCATTGGTGAGCAAAAAATTCATAGGATAAAGCACTAATCAAACTGGCAAAGCTAAACAAGCCCTTTAAACCATAGCGAAAATTGTCCAGGCCGTGATTTTGTTAAGATGTAGTCTGAGACCCCATTGTTGAGATAGGCCTGTAGAACGTCCATGACTGCCACCCTCCTCGTTGAAAAGCAAAAAGTTGATCATCCCCCTTTGGAACTCCATTACCTAGGGGATAAGGTGCTCCGACAACCGGCCAAGCGCATTGCCAAGGTAGATGACAGTATCCGCAAATTGGCCAAGGAGATGTTGCAGACCATGTACAGTGCTAACGGCATTGGTTTAGCTGCGCCCCAAGTGGGGGTTAACAAACAATTATTGGTGGTGGATTGTGAACAGGATAAGCCCGATGAGCCGCCCCTAATTATGATCAATCCCCAGATTACCCGCACTAGCGAAGAACTTTGTGTAGTGGAAGAGGGTTGTCTGAGTGTGCCCAATGTTTATATGGATGTTACCCGACCCAGGGCGATCGAAGTGACCTACAAGGATGAGCATGGCCGCCCCCAAAAACGCCTTTTTGCTGAGCTAACTGCTAGGGTAATTCAACACGAAATGGACCACCTCAATGGTGTTATGTTTGTGGACCGGGTGGACAATCCCCTGGCTTTGGCAGAGTCTTTGAAGAAAGAAGGTTTTTCCATGCAGGCCGTCAAGCCCATGGCCTAGCCTGGACCCGTAAACATAGCCTAATAGACTCCATTTTGTCTGGGGGTCTATTTTTACAGGCCTCCGTAACTTTAGATAGGGAGGGAAGCCGATGGGGATTTGCCCTCTTTCCGGAGCTCTGACCGCTGCATAGAGGGGAAATTTAAGACCTTTCCGACAACCCCTTAACGGTAAACTGGACTGTTGACTGTTCATTCGTCCCGGAGGTTGATTTTCTGTGACTCCTAAAAGTGGTATTCTTTTGCTCCTTTCCTGTGTGTCGGCGATCGCCGCTGTGGGCTGCGTATTTGAACTGTCATCGGGGCAACCGGAATTAGGCAGTGCCACTACCACGGCCATTTTGCTGGGTAGCATTCCCCTGACGGCCATCTTCTTTTGGATTGCGGTGCAGGACACTAGGGCCAACATGAAATAACCAACAAATAATTCAAAAGTATTTAATTTCTAATTTTTCCCGTTTGCGTCACCATGGCCGATTCCCATTCCCACTCCAGCCTCGAAGAAATCCGTGCTACCCGCCTAGAAAAAGCGGCACAATTACGACAACTCGGCCTTAATCCCTACGCCTACACCTGGGATGTTACCCACCAAGCAAAGGAACTTCAAGCAGCCTATCAAGACCTGGCCAATGGTGAAGAAGTAGACCTCAAAGTGGCGATCGCCGGTCGAATTTTAGCGCGGCGGGTTATGGGAAAATTGGCCTTTTTTACCCTCCAGGATGAAAGCGGTACTATCCAACTTTATTTGGAAAAGCAACGGCTGACGGAAAATATGCCGGAGTTGGAAAACGCCTTTAATCTGCTGAAAAAAATCACTGACGTGGGGGATATTTTAGGGGTGACGGGCACCCTGAAGCGCACGGAGAAAGGAGAATTATCAGTTTATGTGCAAATCTATGCCGTACTCACTAAATCTCTATTGCCCCTACCGGACAAATGGCACGGTTTAACCGATACGGAAAAGCGTTATCGTCAACGTTACGTGGATTTAATTGTTAACCCCACCGTGCGTCAAACTTTCCGCCGTCGGGCCCAGATTACCGCCGCCATCCGCCGTTACTTAGATGAACAGGGCTTTATTGAAATTGAAACTCCAGTCTTGCAAGGGGAATCGGGCGGCGCAGAAGCAAGACCCTTCATCACCCACCACAACACCCTGGATATGTCCCTGTATCTCCGCATTGCCACGGAATTACATCTGAAAAGACTGGTGGTAGGGGGCTTTGAAAAGGTTTTTGAACTGGGTCGTATTTTTCGCAACGAAGGAATTTCCACCAGGCATAATCCCGAATTTACTTCCATCGAAGTCTATCAAGCCTATGTGGACTATAACGAGATGATGGCTTTGACGGAAGCCCTCGTTACCACCGCCGCCCAATTGGTACTAGGCACACTGAAAATTACCTACCAAGGGGAAGAAATCGACCTCACCCCTCCCTGGAAGCGCATCACTATGCACGAAGCAGTGCAGTTAGCAACGGGGGTAGATTTTAGTCAATTCACTGACTTGGAAACGGCTAAAAAAGCCGCCGCCGGAGCAGGCATTGGCGTGGCCGAAGATTGTCCTTCCCTGGGGCATTTGTTAAACCAGGCCTTTGAGCAAAAAGTGGAAGGAACGTTAATGCAACCAACTTTCATTACCGATTTTCCAGTGGAAATTTCCCCCTTGGCCAAACCCCATCGCAGTAAGCCAGGGCTAGTGGAACGATTTGAGTTATTTGTTTACGGTCGGGAATTGGCCAACAGCTTTTCTGAGTTGACAGATCCTATTGATCAACGTCAACGCTTGGAAGCTCAGGCGGCCAAAAAAGCGGCAGGGGATTTAGAAGCCCACAGCGTCGATGAAGATTTCCTCACTGCTTTGGAATATGGCATGCCTCCCACCGGTGGTTTGGGCATTGGCATCGATCGCCTGGTGATGTTGCTGACGGATTCCCCCAGCATTCGGGATGTGATTGCTTTCCCGTTATTGAAAAATCAGGAAGCCAGCGCCGAGGGTTGATCTCTGGCCAACGCAATTTTTTTCCTCGGGGCTAATGGCTGAGGTGATTTGGTTAACTAATTGGCCCCTAAATTTCCTTAATTTCCACCCTGGGAATTCTGAGATAGGCCATGCGCTTAAGTTCCCGCCGTCCTCGGGCAACGGAATCTAAAATTAAGCCGCAGGTAAAAAATACAAAGCCTAGGGACATCAGAGAAGCAGCAATGATCAGAGTGGGAAATCGAGGCACTTGCCCCGTTTCTAGATAAGTCCACAACACCGGTAACATTAAAGCGATCGCCGCTCCGGAAAATAGGGCAAAGAAAACACCAAAAAACAAGAACGGTCTGGTTTCCTTCATCAACAAAAATGAAGTGCCCAAAACCCGAAAACCATCACTAATAGTGTTTAACTTGCTTTCAGAACCAGAAGGGCGGGATTGGTACAACACCGGCTCCTCAGCGAAGGGCAACCGTAACTCCAGGGTATGAATGGTTAATTCCGTTTCAATTTCAAAGCCGTTAGAAATGGCCGGAAAGCACTTGACGAAGCGACGGGAAAAAATTCTGTAGCCCGATAACATATCGTCCAGCCGGGCTCCAAATTGTAACTCCACAATGCCCTTAAGGAACTGATTGCCACTGCGATGACCAAAACGGTAGGCTTCCTTATCCTTAAATTCCGATCGCCTGGCCCCCACCACCATATCCAATTGCTCATTAATCAGGCGATCAACTAGGCGACCCACCGCGCCGGCTTCGTAGGTATTGTCTCCATCCACCAAAATGTAGATATCCGCTTCAATATCGGCGAACATGCGGCGGATCACATTGCCTTTGCCCGGTTGTTTTTCGTAACGGACAATGGCCCCTGCTTGCTGGGCGACGGTGGCGGTGTCATCGGTGGAACAATTGTCATAAACGTAGATGGCGGCATTGGGTAACTGCTGGCGAAAATCCGCCACAACCTGAGCGATGGTCAACGCTTCATTACGGCAAGGAACTAGCACCGCCAAACGATAGGCACTGGAAAAGGAGGTTGACACCGTTAATTTAGCTAAAATTTTGGTAAAAATGGGCTGAGAGAACGTCGCAGAGTGCCAATTTTCCCCAACCCGGACAATTTAGGGTATTGATTAAGGCCTGCTGAGGCGGTTCTCAGAACTGGGGCTAATTCTATCTGGCCGGTTGTCCCTCCGCAAGTTTGCCACGCATACAAAGGATATGGACCCCACGTCTTGCCGAGATGCCATCATCACGCCGGACTAGCGAAAAGGGTATGGCCATCGCTGTCGCAACGGTAACCCAGGCCTTCCAACAACGGTCGAACCCCTAATAGGGCTGATTTTTTGGTTTTCACATCGGCATGGATATCAATGCAAAGGTAGGGGTGGCAGGTTTTCAAGGTTTCCATGGCCCCCTGGAGGGCGTACAGTTCAAAGCCTTCAATATCAATTTTGATCGCCTTGGGACGAAGATTATTTTCCTGGGCAAATTTATCAATGGTGGTGATTTCCACCGCATAGGTGGCATAGTTATCCAAGCTCGGCTCCACGTCCTTAGCTAGGGTAGATGTGTCCGCCGCCCAGGAAAAACGGTTATCTGTGCTGTATTCAATGAATTCCGCTTCTCCCGTTTCGTCGGCGATCGCCAGGGGAAGTACCGTGATCCGGTCCAGATGATTACCCTTAATAATTTGCTCCAGGCTATGGCGGGTTTGGCGAGCCGGTTCAAAGGCATAAATATGCCCCGTACTACCCACAACTTCAGCTAAAGGAATACTAATTACCCCATAGGCTGCCCCCACGTCGAAAAACACATCCCCCGGCCGTAGATGTTGCCCCAACCAATGGACGCAGTGACTTTCTATGCAATAGGTGAAACTAAACTCCTGGGAAGTTTCCAAACAATGGGCATAGGCCCGTAAAATTTCCACTGGTACCCTGAGGGGGACCCCATTGATTTCACAGCTTAGGGTAGTTTGAGGTTGGGCTTGGGCCACAACTTCCACCAAAGCACGGCTGTAGTCCAGATGGAGGTGGTCAAAGGATTTTTGCAAACCGGCAATTAAATCGTTGGTGTCGGCAATGGCTTTGATCATGGCCGCTTCCTGCTCATCTAGGCCAAAAAGCTTGCGACGTAATTGTTTGAAAAATTTTTGCATAGGGGCGTTTCCCAAAAAATCCGATGGTTTATCCTCAGGTTGGCTAACATTCTCCCACAAAAATCAGCCCCATCTAGGGCCAGCTAAAAAATGCAATCCCCTGTGATATTATGTGGCGTTATTGGTCGCCCCAAATACCCCCAACTGAGTCATTCTTGGATCTAATGCTAATTCCTGTAATCGGCTTTGTTTTAGCTGTTATTTTATTGATTGGATTTTTTTTGCTCTATCAGGAAGTTGGCATTTTTAAAAATTTAAAATTCCTTACTATTCAGAAAAATAATCCCTTTTTTATCCTGGCTTTATTATGCCTTGTTTTAGGACTAGCCTTGGGATTAGTAGGCTATTGGGGCATCTTAGAACCGAAGCTCAGTGCGGCGGATTTGCAAGCTTTAAGACGTAACTTAGTTATTCTCAGCCTATTACTTTTCGGAGTAACTTTTCGTCAGTATTTGCTCAATTGGATCAAGCCCGTTACCACCATGGCAATTTGGCGAAAAATTCGCGGTTTTAACTATAGAAATCGCATTGCCATTCTCACTTATATTTTGTTCGCCCTGATTGCTTTGGCTTGGATGGCCCCCATGGCATCGGCAAAGATAATTTTTTCCATTAACGACCACACTTCCCACATTGGTTACATTGTCCAGGGCAGAATGGCCCTAGAGGAAGGACAATTTCCCCTGCGGGTGGCTCCCCTGGAAAATTTTGGTTTCCGCTATCCTGGTTTTCAATTTTATAGTCAACTGCCCTATTTTTTAGGGGCAATAATTTACAAGTTTTTGACTCCCACCAATCCCTACACTGCCTATAAAATTTTGCTTTGGTCTGCCCTTTGGTTGGGGGGGATTTTCATCTATCGTCTGGGTTTTTTCTTCGCCCGTTCCCAAATTGCTGCCATTTTTGGGGGAGTGGCCTATATGTCTGCCCCTTACTTTCTCAATAATGTCCATGCTAGGGGAGCCTTCACAGAGGCGATCGCCCAGGGAATTTTAGCCATCGTTTTATTTTACGTTATTCAAACTTTTTATTATCCCCATTATCGCCATTTAATTTGGGGGGCTTTAGCCTGGTGTGCCCTGGGATTAACCCACATTATTACCTTTGTTTATACGACTATTTTTATTGCTCTATTGGGCGGTATTTTTTTAGTCAAAAGTAGGCCAAGCCATTGGCAACAGGGAACTATTTACATTAGCTTAAGTTACATATGGGCCTGGTTGCTGGCGCTGTACTTTTTAGCTCCTGTGGCTCTAGAATCCAGTAGTTTGGCCATTCGTCGTCAAATTCAAGCCATTAATCCTTTCAAC
>NZ_JADEWJ010000474.1:0-1034 GCF_015207725.1 Synechocystis sp. LEGE 06083 | reverse complement strand
CCCAAAACGCCTTTCCCGAAATTAGGGGGGTGTGGATTACTAACAATGACACTGTTAGATTTTTAGATGAGAATCGCACTACTGAATCCATTAACCTCCTGGCGGATCTAAACTTCAACACCATCTACCCCGTAGTCTGGAACTCCGGCTATGTGCTCTACGAAAGTGAATTTGCTAAAAGGGAGGGATTACAGCCCTTTAGCCCCAGGGGAGACCAGGGTCAGGATGTGCTAGCAGATATCATCGCCAAAGCCCACCGCCGCAACATGTTGGTTTTGCCCTGGTTTGAATTTGGCTTTAAGGCTCCCCCCATGTCGGAACTAGTTAAACGCCATCCTTGGTGGTTTACCCAAAAGCGAGATGGCACCAAAACGTCGGTGAGTGCCGCTGGAGAAGTAATGTGGATGAATCCTTTCCACCCCCAGGTACAGGCTTTTATCACCCAACTAGTCATGGACGCGGTCAACAAATACGATTTGGACGGAGTTCAGTTCGACGATCACACCGCCCTGCCCAACGAATTTGGCTACGACAATTACACCATTTCCCTATACCAACAAGAAACCAAAAAAACTCCCCCAAGCAACCCCAAAGATCCCGCCTGGATTCGCTGGCGAGCCGATAAGATTACTGCTTTCATGGTGCAGTTAAATGCTCGCATCAAAGCTGCTAAGCCTAATATTCTCGTATCCGTTTCCCCTGCCACCTATAATCTCGCTTACAACACCTTTTTACAAGACTGGTTGGATTGGATCCGCAAAGGGATTGTTGACGAAGTAATAGTTCAGGTTTATCGCACTTCCCTACCCACTTTTACCGAGCCGATCCAGCGGGCTGAGTTTCGAGAAGCCAAAACCCGAATTCCCACCGCCGTTGGTATCCTCACTGGATTGCCCACTAAGCAGGTTCCCATGCCCCTGGTGAATGATAAAGTGTATGCGGCCCGGGCCCAGGGCATGGGGGCTTCTTTTTTCTATTACCAAACCCTCTGGGATGTTGCACCGGAAGAAAAAGATTATCGCATTCAGTCCTTT
>NZ_JADEWJ010000473.1:0-1035 GCF_015207725.1 Synechocystis sp. LEGE 06083 | reverse complement strand
AGGGCACTGAGAAATTAATGAAAGTTTATCAGTCCCTTTATAGTCGCTTAAATCCCCAAGCCCAATCATTGATCCGAAATAAATTAGAGGAAAAAACTGGCATCAAATTCAGCTAATTTCTGTAACTTTATAAAATTCAAAAATATGAACGAAATATTGAACGTTCTTCCCTGGGGGAAATTGAGGCACAACAAAATTGATTGTTTATTATTTATTTCATTTCTCCTAATCAGCTTTTGGCTCTTTCCCCACCAGGAAAAGGCCTGGGGACAGGAAAAAGACTTTGTTGTTAAAAAGATTGATCTTAGCCAGTATGGAACATCAGCTTCCATCGCTCAAGATCCTAAGTCGGAACAACTGGCGATCGGTTTTAATAACTGTAATCTGATTTTTTTAGATAATAGTTTAAACTGGAAAGACAAGCTATTTCTCAAGGATTGTAAGAGATTTTTTCGGGCCAGATATGGAAATCTTGAGGGAAAATCATTGCTAATTTCTTCCATTTACACAGGCAGTAGTGTTCTGTCCAACTCCCAAGCAAAGTTTGATATTCCCCTCCATAAAGCTGCGGTTACTGACTCGCTAATTATCCAAGATTATTTACTATCTTCCTCCGACGATGGTACTGTACAAATTTCCAGGATCATTGATCTTTCTCCGCCCCAAGTCAACACATTAAAACTCTATGAGTCCATTGGTGTAGCTAGAAATCTCGCCTTTTTTCGTGCCCCCAATGCCGAAGCTGACAAGGTAGCTGTTAGCTATGACACTGGTGAAATTACCATTTTCACCATCGACCGCAACACGTTACGTAATCCCGTCCAACCAACTACCTTCAAAAATATAAATAGTCGGGTTAACACGTTTAAATTTACCCCTGATGGCTCAAAGCTACTGATTGGTTACTTCACGGGGGAACTGGTGGAAATAGACCTAATTAGCGGTGCCAGTAGGACTCTTTTCAAAGTGGATTCCTGGCTAAATGCGTTAGACATTAATTCCCAAAATTTAGTGGCGATCGCCGATGATCAAGGC
>NZ_JADEWJ010000472.1:0-1035 GCF_015207725.1 Synechocystis sp. LEGE 06083 | reverse complement strand
TTAGTGGTATAAATTACCCTCCTGATATCCGGTGGATAATCAAAAAACGGGATAATGAACTCCCAGGTATGGAACCAGAGCTGACTGATGGCAGGGTAACGCTGGTCCCATTTCTGGGCAAACTCCGTCAGGGCATGTTCTGCCTGGGGGACGGTGGCAGATTGGTAAATAGTCTTGAGGGAAGCTGCCACCTCCTTGCGGTCTTTGTAGGAAACATAATTGAGACTGTTCCTGAGCAGATGGACAATACAGCGTTGTACTTTCGCCTCCCGAAAGACTGCGGCAACAGCTTCAGGGAAGCCCTTGAGTCCATCAATGCAAGTGATGAACATCTCCTGAACCCCACGGTTACGAATTTCGTTGAGCACCGAGAGCCAAAATTTAGCCCCCTCTCCTCCTTCCGATAGCCATAACCCCAGAACCTCTTTGTGTCCCTCAATGTTTACCCCCATGGCGACGTGGAGTACATGGATGGAGACCCGCCCTTCATGGCGTATGTTCACCCGCAGTCCGTCTAGCCAGACGATGGGATAAACGGCTTCGAGCGGGCGATTCTGCCATTCCCTGATGTCTTCCTTTACCTCCGCCGTTATCTGGCTCACCAACCCGGCCGATATTTTTACTCCGTAGAGTTCCTCGATTTGTTCTTGGATATCGCGAGTGCTCATGCCACGGGCATATAACCCAAGGATTTTTTCATCTAGTCCCTGGATTCTTTTTTCTCGTTTCGGCACTAGTATTGGCTCAAAGTTACTTTTTCGGTCCCTGGGTACGTTAATGGTCATTTCCCCCTGGGCACTCTGGATTGTCTTGTCAGAATAGCCATTACGGCTATTTGACTCTTCCTCATTTTGCTCCAGATAGTAGCTTAGCTCTCCCTTTAGTGCCCGTTCTATCAGCCGTTTACCTAACTGCTTGAGCAGACCGTTCTCCCCCAGGATTTCTTCCGGGGTTGAATAATCCTTTAACAGTTCATCCATTAATTTATCGGCTACGGTATCCTCTTTTTTCTTCCTTGCCATCATTGCCTCCTTG
>NZ_JADEWJ010000141.1:0-9635 GCF_015207725.1 Synechocystis sp. LEGE 06083 | reverse complement strand
GCCCTAGTCCCACCAGCAATGGCACCAATCAGCCAGAGGCAATCCAGGAAAATGATGGTAATCAGACCGCAGATCAAGAAGAATCACCGGCCGGAGAGAACGAAGATAGTGGCAATAATCAAGCCCAAACAGAAGAGCAAGATCGCAAGCCCAACCCAGAGCTTCCCCCGGCCAAGATGGTGGTGGTGGGTAGTGCGGCCTTTGCCACCAATGCTTGGTTTAACGAAGCTGTGAACGGTGATATTTTTCTCAACAGTGTGCAATGGTTGGCGGAAAACGTCGACCAACCCCTTGATTTGCGGGCCAAAGATCCCACCGATCGCCGTATTAATTTGGGGGTACGAAGGGCTACGGTTTTGGGCTGGTTAACCTGGGTAATTGTTCCCTTAATCGGTCTGGGACTGGCGGTGTTTACCTGGTGGCGACAAAGGTAAGGGTAATTAGAGTGGATTTTAAAATTGCCTTTGGGTCCCCAAGTTTGGGAAAGAGCTAGACAGACCAAAATGCTCTGGTATTGCCGGAGCTTTAGTCGGTCGATTTGGGGGCTAACTAAAATCTTGCCAATGGTTTCTTGGAGCTAACTGAATGCCATTCCAACCCTTAATATTCCACCAAAGAAATAATTGGTAAATCTGGTAAACACTGACGACCATTCAGGGCCACAAGCTCGATGATAAAAGCAAAACCCAACACCTCACAACCAAGCTGACTCAGCAATTCAGCGGTGGCCTTGGCGGTTCCCCCCGTGGCAATTAAGTCGTCCACAATTAAGACCCGGTGGTGGGGAGCCACAGCATCTTGGTGGATTTCCAAAGAATCTTTGCCGTACTCTAAATCATACTCTACTCGGTGGACTGGGGCGGGTAATTTACCTGGTTTCCTTACAGGGATAAAACCAGCATTCATTTGATAGGCAAGGGGCATACCAAATAAAAAACCCCGGGATTCCATGCCCACCACATGATCCGGCATCAGTTCCTTTGCTTGACACTGTTCCACGAGGGAGTCGATGGTGTAGCGCAGTCCCTCTGGACTGTTGAGCAGGGTGGTAATATCCCGGAACATAATGCCTGGCTTGGGGAAGTCCGGTATATCCCGAATTAAAGCTTTTAAATCCATAATGCGATGGTTTCAGGCCGTCACGGCAACAGGGTTCAGGCTACAGTGTACCTTTAACCATTGTTATTGCATACGGAATAAATCCCATTTTAGCGTTGCCGGGGAGACACTACCTAGCCGACTATTATGGCCATTATGCCTAGGGAAAAACTAATTTTTACTGACGCTTAATGGGATTATTTTTCGTCTTCCCCTTCCTGGAGGGTCACGCTGGGGGAAGCATCAAAAATAGCATTCAACTTTTCCCTGGCATCGTCCACATTAACGGAGCGCATCACCAATAAGGGTTCGCTAATGGGCACACCCTGGTCGTCAAATAATTCTGGATGACTGCTCTGGCCAAAGCGACGGGAAAAACTGTTGGGCGGGGTGCGCTGACTACCCATGCTGACGGAAATTAAGCTCCGAATCAGGTTGCTAACCGCAAGGAAGGCAATCACTGTGAAGGCCAAAATATAGATAAGATGCAGCACTGAAATTTTCCCCAATTGTTCGATGGCGACCCTGCTGAGCACCATGGTAGAAAAATTTTTTCAGCATGGAACTGGGCAGGAAAAATCTAGGAACGATCGCCTAAGTGTTCTTCTAGCTTAACAAGATTTTCCACCGTTGACAGGAATTAACCAAGCCCATTGGGTCTATTGGGGAGTGGCGTAGAGGTCTCGACTGCGACCAATGCAAAACTTGAGGGAACGGCCGATGGTGGGGTTAGAAAAGATGCCAAAAACCATGATGGCGGCCAGGGCCAATCCACCGCTGAGCCAAAATACATGGCGGTAACCAAACATCTCGTTCAGCACCCCCATAATTGGGGCCGCAATGGCAATGCCCCCATCAAAGCCACTCATGCAAACAGAGAAAACCCGACCCCTTTCCTCCAGGGAAGAACGATCGGAAATTAAGGCGATGGTGGTGGGTAATAAAATGCCACTGCCAGCTCCTTCCAAGGCGGCGGCGGTCAATAATTCCCAAGAGTTATCAGCCTGGGCCAGGCACACCATGGATAGCAAATAGCAAATCAAGCTACCGGCAATGAATAGCCCCCGGCCATAGGTGTCTGCCAAGGGGCCAAGGAAGAGGCGGGGCACAAAGCTGGCGATCGCCGCCACACTGTAAAAAACTCCGGCATAGGCGGCTAGGTTAATTTCCCGCACAAATAGGGGCAAAAAGGTGGCTAAGTTACCAAACAGAAGCCCAATCAGCAGTAACACCAGGGTGGGTACGGCCATGGATCGACTGGTGATTATTTTGCCAATGGAACGGGGTCGGGGGCGATCGCCGAAAACCTCCTCTGCTGACGACTGGTCTGGGGCACGGTTTTCCCGCACCTGCAGGGCCAAGGCCAGGGAAATAAAGCCCAACAGGGAAGAAATGATGAATAGGACTTCGTAGCCGATGGCTTGGGAAATGTAAGCTCCCATTGCCGGCCCAAATCCCATGCCAATGGGCACTGCCAAACTCATATAGCCAATAATTTCCCCCCGTTGCTGGGGTGGGGATAAATCCACCACTAGGGCGTTATAGCCGGTGGTATAGGCGGCCAAGCAAATGCCATGGAAAGCCCTAATTGCCATTAAAGCCCCCACCGTGGCAGTGAGTAGGTAGCCCAAAGGGGCCAGGGCCACCACCAATGCCCCAATGACAATGGCGATTTTTCTCCCCCGGCGATCGACCAACTGACCAATCCAAACGCGGGAGCCCAACAGGCCAAGGGCAAAACTCCCCATAATCCAACCCACCTGTTGTTTCGTCGCCCCCACATCCTGGGCGTACATGGGCAGAGTAGGCAGGAGGGAAGTGAGGCTGAGCCAAAACATCAGCACTGAAGCAAACAACAGAGCAAAGGTTTTTTGGGTGGAGGGGGATAGTTGGCGCAGGGCCTGGAAAGAACTCACGGAATAATTTGCTGGGGGGAAAGGAAAGACGTTGCAACTGCTTAAAGTTTCTTTACAGTTGTCCACCCATCATAAACCTAAAATCCTTCTGACCGTGGACTAGTGCATGAATACGCAAATTACATTCTGGGCTGGGGGAGTAAGTATTTTGTCGATGAATTTAAAGTCCATTACCAATGGCTCAAATTTACACATCAAATGTGGCAAGGGCAGGAAAATTTTGCCCAAGGATGACGGAAAAAATAGTCGTCGTATTTAGACAATAATTTTACTCGTTTTAACCTAGTCTTAATATGGCGTTAATCTAGGCTTAATGAAATGATAACCATGGGTAAAATAAGCAAGATTTAACCGGAAGTTAATCGACTTTCTGGGGAATTTATGCATTAAAAATAAAAATATTTTTGCGGTTGTAAATGAACAAAATGCCACTAATATTGTTAGCTAGAAATCCCCAGACAAGTTTCTGGGTTTATTGACAGTAAACGGCCGGTCTAACCAGAGGTTTTTGCCGTTTTTCGGTCGATAGCGATGCCAATGGAAGCCCTATCAGTAAAGAAGGGCTGACTTTTTCAACTGCACCATATTCCCATTGCAAGTTCCTATGCTTAGTTCATTCCAAAAAGTTGCTACCTTTTCAGTAGTTAGCGTCATAGTCGGTTTTGGTAGTATTGGTCAGGCCATCGCCGGTACCTTAAATGGGGCGGGGGCAAGTTTTCCTGCACCACTCTATCAACGCTATTTTGCCGAGTATAAAAAAGCCACCGGCAACACTGTCAATTACAACTCCGTTGGTAGTGGCGCTGGTATCCGTCAATTCATTGGTGAAACCGTGGACTTTGGTGCTACCGATGCAGTGCCTACTTCCGCCCAACGTCAACAAATGAAACGGGGGGTGGTAATGGTTCCCACCGCCGGTGGAGCTGTGGCAGTGGTTTACAATTTACCGGGTAAAAAAGTCCAACTTTCCAGGATAGCCCTGGGTAAAATTTTTACTGGGGAATTAAAAACTTGGAACCAGATCGATTCCAAGCTGCCCAATATGCCAATTCGGGTGGTGGTAAGGGCTGATGGTAGTGGCACCACCGATATTTTTACCAGTCATCTCAGTGCCATAAATAGTACCTTTAGGAGCAAGATTGGGGCCAGTCAGGATCCCAACTGGGGTTTCCAGGTGCTCAAGGGTCCTAAAAATGATGGAGTAGCCGCCACGGTTAAACAAACCCCCGGGGCGATCGGCTATGTCCAGGACACCTTTGCCCGTCGCAATGAGGGACCAAATTTACAAACAGCTAAGGTGCAAAACAAAGCTGGCCAATATGTGGAACCGAGCTTGGCGGAAGCTAATAAAGCCATCAGTGGAGCTAAGTTTGACGCTAACTTTGTGGCAGAAATAAATGATCCCGCTTCCGGTTATCCCATTGTGGGCTTGACTTGGTTGTTGGTGTACCAAAACAACAAAAATGCTGCCACTGCTAAGGACATCAAAGCTCTGGTGCGCTGGATTTTAACCACTGGTCAAAATTACAACACCCAATTGGAATACACCAAAGTTCCCCCGGCGGTGGCCCAACGGGTAATTGCGGCGGTGGACAAAATTAAATAGTCAGCAAACTTACTGAAGATTAGAGCAATAGCTATGGTGGAAGGTTTTTCGCCTCGTCCGGAAATTCCCCCGGTCCTGGGGGCAGATATTACCCAAGGAAATGCCCTGGGCAGTGCTTTGGACTGGGGCTTTAAACAGTTGACCCGTCTCTGTTCCCTCGGAGTGGTAGTGATTCTCGGTTGGATCGCCTGGGTGGTCTTTGCCGATGCCCAACCGGCGATCGCCAAGTTTGGTTGGGAATTTATCCTCAGTCAACAGTGGGACAGCGGCGAGCAACTGTTTGGGGGCTTGCCCTACATTTTTGGGTCAGTGGTAAGTTCCCTTATCGCCTTGGTGTTTGCTTTGCCCTTGGGGCTGGCGGTAGCCGTGATGACCAGCGAAAATCTTCTGCCTGCCCCAGTGCGGGTTCCCATTGCCTTTCTGGTGGAACTGATTGCTTCTATTCCCAGTGTAATCATTGGCCTGTGGGGAATTTTTGTTTTTATCCCTGTGCTAATGCCATTGCAGGTGGCATTGTTTGAATACCTAGGTTGGTTGCCAATCTTTGGCACAGAACCCTTTGGCCCCAGCATGCTGGTGGCGGGATTGGTGCTAGCGGTGATGATTATTCCCACGATCGCCTCCATTAGCCGGGATATTTTACTTTCTGTTTCCCCCAGCCTCCGCAGTGCGTCCATGGCCTTGGGGGCAACTCGGTGGGAAACTATTTGCCTGGTAATTTTGCCTTCAGCTAGTTCTGGTATTATCGGTGCCACTATTTTGGCCCTGGGTAGGGCCCTGGGAGAAACCATGGCAGTAACTATGGTGATCGGTAACTCGAATATTATTTCGGCTTCTTTGTTAGCACCGGGGTACACCATTCCCTCTGTGTTGGCTAATCAGTTTGCCGAAGCAGTGGATGAGCTACACATCGGCGCTTTGATGTACTTAGCTTTAATTCTCTTTGTTATCACCCTGGGCATTAATAGTCTGGCGGTGTTGATGGTGGCAACGATTCGTCGCCAAGGGGAGGGACAGTAAAGCCGTGAAAAATATGGCCCCTGGTAGTCTGCTTGCTCCCTTACCTTTATTCCGTAATGGTTTTGCCTGGGTGATGGGAGGGTTGTCCTTTACCCTCACCCTTGTGGCCCTTCTGCCTTTGCTGGCCATCTTAGCCGCCATTATTCAACGGGGTTTGCCCACCCTTTCCTGGGAAGTGTTTATCCATCTACCGGCCCCGGTGGGAGTGGAGGGGGAACCCAACGGTTTTGCCAATGCCATTGTGGGAACCCTGACCATGGTGGGTTTAGGCGCTCTTTTTAGTGTTCCCCTGGGGGTAATGACCGGGGTATTTTTAGCGGAGTTTGCGGCCGGCTCGGCGATCGCCAATGGGGTACGGTTTGTCACCGTGATCCTGAGTAGTGTGCCCTCGGTAATTGTGGGGGTGTTCGCCTACGGGGTACTGGTTATTACCACCAAACAATTTTCGGCCTATGCCGGAGGCTTGGCCTTGGGCGTAATTATGACTCCCATTATTGCCTTAACCACGGAGGAAGCGCTCAAGTTAGTGCCCATACACTATCGCCTAGGTTCCGCCGCCCTGGGGGCCAGCAAATGGGAAACCACAGTCAAAACGGTGATTCCCTGTGCCATTCCTGCCATTACTACGGGGGTACTGCTGGCCGTAGCGAGGGCCGCCGGGGAAACCGCTCCCTTAATGTTCACTGCCCTATTCAGTCAATTCTGGCAGGAGGGGTTAATGGCCCCCACTCCTTCCCTTCCTGTACTGATTTACAACTATGCCAGTTCTCCTTTTGAGGAGCAGAATGCCATTGCCTGGACCGCTTCCCTTGTACTGTTAATGCTGGTTTTAACCATTAACCTATTTTCTCGTTTGCTGATCCGTCGGCGTTTTTAAATCTGCCATCAATAGTTAATTTTTCAGTTTTCCCCGTTTACCATCTATGACTAATTTGTCCGGTTCAATGACAGCGGGTTTACAACCTGCCCTTAGGGTTGAAGGTTTGGGATTTTATTACGGCACCAAAAAAGTCTTGGAGGGGGTAACCATGGCAATCCCCGTTGGTAGGGTCACTGCTATGATTGGCCCCTCTGGCTGTGGTAAATCAACTTTGCTCAAGGCTTTTAACCGCATTGCCGAACTGGAAGGCCGGGTCAAGGTGACGGGAACAGTGGAGTTTTTGGGGCAAAACATTTACGACCCTAAAGTCAATATCAACAGTCTGCGTCGGGAAATTGGTATGGTTTTTCAAAGGCCTAATCCTTTTCCCACTAGTATCTACGACAACATTGTCTATGGGGTTAAGCTTAGTGGCCGGGCTAGCCGGGGAGAACTGGATGAAATTGTGGAACGCTCCCTCACCAGGGCTGTGTTATGGGATGAGGTCAAAGATAGTTTGAAAAAGTCCGCTTTGGGTCTATCGGGGGGACAACAGCAAAGATTATGCATTGCCAGAGCTCTAGCGGTTAATCCCAAGGTGCTACTAATGGACGAGCCCTGTTCCGCCCTCGATCCCATTTCCACTCTCAAAATTGAGGAGTTGATTAAAAGTCTGCGGGAAAAGGTGACCATCACCATTGTTACCCACAATATGCAACAGGCCCTGAGGGTATCGGATTACACGGCTTTTTTTAATACTGACGAAAGTCGCATTGGTCAGTTGGTGGAATTTGATAGCACCCAGAGTATTTTCTCTAGTCCCCAGGAAACCCAAACCAGGGATTACGTGGCCGGCAGATTCGGCTAATCGATCCCTACCTTTTAACAATCATTCAAATGTTTGGTTAGTAAACGACGATCATAGTCGACAAAACCCATTCTTTTGTACAAAGCTGTGGCCCTTTCATTACTGCGTTCCGACTCTAAATGTAGTGCTTTGAGATTGAGCTTTCGGCACTCCCCTTCCACTAGTTCGATGATGCGTGAACCAATTCCCTGACCACGGCGATCGGATGAAATAAATAATTCATCAATAAAAGCAGTTCTGCCACCAAATTCGAGGCTGAAATAAAAGGAAACATACGCATAACCGACAACGCCTTGGTCTTGCTCAATTAACCAAAAACAACCTCTGTCGGGATTGTCCCAAAGTTCTCGTAGAGTTTGAGCTTTTTCTGTTTGACTGAAAGGATAACTAAAATGTTGATAAAATGCTTCAACCAAGGGTAAGACTTTGGTCAAATCATCCACCTGGGTGGGACGAAGATTAAGCGGGTCATTATCAGTCATAAGCTTCTGTTTTTCCTGGGTATTTTATTGTCAAATTAGATATTTATTTTTCAAATTTTAACATCTCTTAATTCAAAAGCCTGAGAAGAAGATAACCGCTCTAAAATATCATAAATTACTTGATCTTTTAAAAATTTTTGGCAAACATCAACCTCCGGTGTTCGATATTCTACTGAAGACTACTGGGCAAAGTGCGACAGTTACGTACATGTATCAAATATAGGGGTGAAGCCACAGCACAAATTATCATTCTTGACGGAATGCCAACGTAAAATTAGATCGTTTGTTGCAGTGTCTTAATAAATCATGATAATCAAATAACTCCTAGGCTGGGGAGGGCAATGGAGACGCAAGAACGCACAACCAAGTTTGCTCGCCTAGGGTTATTGCTGTTTTGGCCAGCCTGAGAATCGTTTTAGCGTTGATATTCGACTGAAAAGACAAGACGTCACATGGTGAAAGCCTCATTTGTCAAGGATTTTAGTTGTACTTGTCCAAACTCAGCCAGAGGTTAATTGAGTATAATGACGGGTATTGCCTGTCTCGCAATTTTTCGCCATTCGAACTTCATTGCTAATGCCCATGTTTCTTGAAGAACTTAAACCAGTGACCCGTGAACTTTGCCAACAACCGATCGCCTTCGCTGGGGGGTTTGTATCTGGTGTGCTACGGCTAAAATTGACCGATGATCCCTTGAAAAAATGGCTACAAAAGCAAGGGGTGACGGACTTTTCTGGGGCAGACATTAATCAAACGACCCAGGATAATCGCCCCCAAAGCATTGATATTGATTAATTGGGCATGAACGGGGAGGGGAGGCTAGTCTAGAAATCGACTTCCCACATACTATCCAGCAAAACAGCGGCCCGGAAGCTTTTTCCTAGTTGGCGTTGGGCGTAGTGGCGCATGAGGTTTTCCGCTTTCACCCAGTCCCAGAGGCGAAAATTTTTCCGGGCGATCGCCGGTAGGTATTGCTGAGGGTTGGGCAGGGCAGCCTGGTTGAGTTGTTGTAACAAACTGAGTTCCATAGCTGTTAATCGACGCATTTGGGGAATGGGGCCAATGTCGCCCTGACTGCGGAGATCGACAACTCCTCCCAACTCCGGACTAAAGCCCACCCGCCATTGGTGATCGTAAAAATTAGGGCGAATGGTTTGGGTCGTGATGGCACAGTGATGAAATTGGGGTGCAAAGCCCTCCGCTCCCAGGCAATGGAACAACGCTTGGGCCAAATGGCCATAAATATCCTCCGCCGTTGCTTCTGTTTCCAACCGGCGTAAATGTTCAGTGAACAGTTCATACAGAGATGCCTGGGCGCTGGCTTCCGTCCCCAGGGCCAGGATTAGTTCGATTAAATATTGCCCCGCCGCCAAATTACAAACATTTTGCCCCAGGCCGGGATAGGAGTATTGGGTTTCCGCCTGGTTAATACGATCCAAACTTTTGCCTGCAAATAGCAGAAACTGATTCACCACAAATAGTTCAGTGCGGCCCCTGAAGCTAGATTTTGGTTTTCTGGCCCCGGGGGCAATGGCTCGAATCAGTCCATATTCCGGCGAAAAAATGGTCACCAGGCGATCGGATTCCCCAAAGGCCATACCTTTAACGACAATGCCTAGAGTTTGGTAAGTGCGGCTCAATGGCGTTCAGGGGGGCGATGGTGGGGGACTCTCCCATTCTAGAAAATCCTGCCCCAGGAGAAAGGGAAAGCCAAGGCTTGAGGTAAAATAGCCACGGGTAATTGCTCCAAAAATAAATGGGTTTGTTATGGTTTATACTCCTGCTC